>DGTD01000111.1 GCA_002396385.1 Bacteroidales bacterium UBA4345 | reverse complement strand
CAACAAAAAATCTTCAAATCTTCCGAGGAAAATCTCCGATTCTGTGACATATACCCAAATGATTCACCAGCCTAAAACATAACTTTTTTGGGAATTCACTCCAAAAAAATTATAATATTTTTGGAATTGATTCCAAAAATACCGACAAAATTCACTTTTACAAAAGTGTTTTTTGTATTATTTTTCACTTTTGCAAAAGTGAAATTACAGCATCCGTCGGCGATGTCTCGACGGTGGTGGTTCTTCGGCCCTTCTAGGTGGGTTCTGTGTACCTTCTTTGAAATAATTGTAACATATTGATAACCAACAAAAAGTGCAACAGCCATTACAGAATAACACAAAACACTCATTTTCAACCCTTAGCCTCTTGACCCTTCGGTGATCCTTCGGCGGTCTCTTGACAGTCTTTTTTTCCCTAAATCTCATGCTCATCTCTTCCAAAAATCATGAGCATCTTTACAAAAAATCATGCTCATGATTATAGGTGAATCATGAGCATGATTTCAAGAAAATAAGAGAAAGACAACGATTTGTCTTTCGACATAATTTCAAAACATCATGTGCTTGAAATTTTGTGACTATCGTATCACCACCACTTTTCGGGCGGGCAATGTTCCAACACATACTAAATACACGCCATTGGAAAGAGGCGTCGATGGCGTTCCATTAGATAGGGTTTCAACTATGCGACCTTCCATATCACAAATAATACCACTTGCGAATTTTTCACTATGCATTATAATACGTCCATCAAGAGAGAAAATACTAATGTCGTCGCCCAGCCACGTGATATTGTCAATGGTATTTGTGGAACAATCCTCTACGATATTATAGAACTGGTTCCATCCATAAGCATGTTCATATATGCTTCTTGTATTGCATGGTACAATAAGGATTGTCGTATGATAGTTTATACCGCACGACTGAGCATTACTCACATCGAATGGGCACAAGGGTAAATTGTATGGGTCACTACCATGTACTACCACTGTGTCAACTTGCGCATATTGTGGATTTGGTCCACTGCTATAGACGACACTCCAAAAGCTATATTGTCCGACACTTCGTAAAGAAGACCCAATCGTTATTTTCTTGACGGCTGGGCAACATTTGAAGCAGTCGCGCGATATCTCTGTACACGCGTCGCCAATTACGATTTCAGTTAGAGTCGAATCGTATGAAAAACATTCATACCCTATTTCCGTAACTGTATTTGCTATCGTCACCTTTTCAAGATCAGGGCAATGGTTAAAACAGTCTCCTGGCACACTTGTCGTATGAAGATCAACTGAGCGTAATCCAGAACATCTGTTAAAGCAATTAGTATTAATTTCTTTTACCGAATTCGGAATAACAATGTTTGTTAGCTCCATGTAATCATTAAAGTTACAAGACTCAATATATTTTATTGTGTTTGGCAAAGCGATGGAATGTATCATACCATAAGTATCTCCAAGGAAAGCACCATATCCAATTCTGTTTACCTTATATGTTCTACCATAATATAATACTGTTTCTGGGATTACGACATCGCCTGATTGATAACAATGAGAAACAGCAACAACAGAATCGGCTGGGTATGCAAGACTATATTCAATGCTGTCAACATAAAAGGTTTCTGCATTTGCGACAAAAAAAGACATTAAAGCCGCAATCAAGATAGATATCTTCTTCATAATGTTATTATTTGTTGTTTGTTAATATTGTTTTTTCTGTATTCAGAAGAAGTTTGTGTACCTCTTCAATGCTCTTTTCAATCAACTCACGTGATGTTGATTTAGAAAGTTCCTTATGCGTGATTTCATTCCTGACATCGTGAAATTCCCTATAACTTGTCCATATACGTTTGATAGCTGGGAGCGAAATACCATTTTCGTTCTGTACCATTCTGTAATAGAACGTCAGATTAGATATCTTCTCATTTTCCGGATTGTCCATATAAGCAAACCGTTCTTCCTGTGCAACTTTCTTATCTTTGCATAATTCCAACATGCATATTTCCGCATACGAATAGACACGTTGCATCATCGATGCATAAAAGTCGCACAGCATATCGTCAAATATTGTGGTATCCACCGAAGGATGCCATGTCCTGACAATTTCTTTTTTGGCGTCATTATCCCATTCCGTATACTCTTCCGATACGGAATAGGCTTCTTCCTCGACTTTGTTTCTCATGTCAGAAATGTAATCTGGCACGATAGAAAGCAGTAGCTTTAGTGACTCTGCTTTGTCTTCTACCATTGCTTGGTAGTTTGTTCGACCTTTTGCAATCATAATAATAATTTTGACGCCTACTCTATGATGCAGTTTTCGGCTTCCCTGCCTATCGTTCACTGAGCAGGAAGCTGTTGTTGGGGAAATAAGGGGCATGAAGAAAGGCGTAAATCCTTTCGTTAACAATTTGTTTACCACTTATTCTTTAGATGGGTGGTCTGGAAATACCTTGGAATAAATAAGTGGGGAAAGAATCCACGCCAAAGCGTGACACTATCCGCAATCTTATTTCCATTCCAGAGTAAAAGTTTTCCAGACCGTTTATCTAAAGGAAACAAGAGCGTTCAGCTCAATATATGTCTATGTTATTATGTTCTATTTTATGTCATTGTTTTAGTTTTTATTTCCGACTGCAAAGTTACACAAAAAATCTATTTAGCTTTATCCGAATAAAAAACATCGAAATACCGCTGCAGGGCATTTGCCTCTGTTTGATAAAAATTCTTACCATAATAGTAATCGGCCATCACCTCGTAGAGACGACACAATTCCTTTAAGCCTGGGCGCTTATTGTTGGCATCGATGGTCAACGACACAAGTTCCAGCGCGCGGTCGGCGGCACGGTGGCATTGCTCTTCGTTGCCTTTGGCCTTCCAGCGGTTGGCACGCGACACCTCGCTGCCGATATTCAGCATTTGTTCGGCCAACGACATCTGCGCCCAACGGCCAGCGGCCAAATCCTTGTGTTGAAATTCCATCTTCAGCATGGCAGCAGATAGTTTACTGTTTCTATTATCCGTTGCCGTGTGTCGGCATCCTGCACGTCGCGACTGCGGTTGCCCTGGCCGGGACGGATGTTGATCATTGAGTCAAACTCCACGAAATCCTCGCCGTCCATCTCAGGATACAGGTTTATGCCCCACAAGTCGTACTGCGACGAACCCTGTGCCAGCAGTGCCTGCTCTATGTCGGCATGCAATTCTGCATCCACACCAATCTTATTTTGTGCAATGTCCACCACAGCCTTCACCATGTCGCCAAAATAGTTCGGCATCATGGCGTTCAGTATCTTTCTGTCTGTCGGACGGTCAATAATCTGCATATCCTATTCTATAACCAATAACCTCTAACCAATAACCATTATTTAATCTTCGCCCAGCTGTCTTTCAGGGTGCAGGTGCGGTTGAAGACGGGGTGGTCGGGGGTGCTGTCGCGGTCGGTGCAGAAGTAGCCCATGCGCTCGAACTGGTAGCGCACAATGCCGTCTTTCCACATTCCACTTTCCGCTTTCCACTCGGCCAAGGCCGGCTCGCACTTGGCGGTGACCACCTTGAGGCTGTTGGGGTTGAGGTTCTCCAGGAAGGTGTGGCCCTCTTCGACATCGTCCGGTGCCTCGACGGCGAAGAGGCGGTCGAACAGGCGCACCTCGGCGTCAACGGCGCTGTGGGCGGCCACCCAGTGAATGGTGCCCTTCACCTTGCGCCCGTCGGGGGCGTCGCCACCGCGTGTGGCGGGGTCGTAGGTGCAGTGGATGCAGGTGATGTTGCCCTCGGCGTCTTTCTCAACGCTCTGTGCGGTAACGAAATAGGCATAGCGCAGACGCACCTCCTGGCCGATGGCCATGCGGAAGTACTTCTTGGGCGCCACCTCCATAAAGTCCTCGCGCTCAATCCACAGCTCGCGGCCGAAGGGCACCTGGCGCGTGCCGTCCTCGGCGCACTCCGGGTTGTTGACGGCCGTCAGCATCTCGGTCTGTCCCTCGGGATAGTT
>DGTD01000113.1 GCA_002396385.1 Bacteroidales bacterium UBA4345 | reverse complement strand
CGCTACTTTGAGGGGGTAGTGTCCTTAAGGACATGTGAGTTCGAGTCTCATCTTCCGCACATAACGCTGCAATTTTTATTGCGGCGTTTTTTGTTTTTCCTTGTCGTTTTCTTATTTTTGTATTTAGTATATTTATATTTATGCTCTGATTTGGTCTTGGCGGTAAGAGACAATCTTTTGTGGTATGTCATTTCGTCCAATTCCTTAATTTGAGTTTCTTAATTAAATTTTATTGTTTATGAAGTTTTCAAAATTTGTAGCTTTTTTGGTAGGGTTTGTTGCTGTTGTGTCAACGTCTTGTAAAGACGACGATGACGAACCTTTTTATGTGCCAACGGAAATGGACCTTAATGTGGACGACTTCCATGTGAGGTATGGTTTTAACACATTCAGCGCTTACCATTCCGATATGACCGATCCTACTTATATTTTCGAGTATAACAAGATTATCAACGTTACCAAATTCAAGGCCGATACTACTTGTTTTATTGCCTACTACAGTTCGAAAAATGAGGTGACTGAAGAACAACTGGAACAGCAAATCGTTGAGGAACAGATGATTTTGGAAGCCGAAAAGGAGTACGGTGGACAGGGCGTTACTACCGTCTTGTCTGATACGGTGCTTGGCGAAGAGAGCATTAAGGCTACCTCTATTATGTTCTATTTTGACGAGAATACGAAAGAAGAATACAAGTTTATATTCTACTACCTCTATAATCCTTATAACAAGCGTGCGTACCGCATCCGTTTGTCTGGACCTACTTCTTCTACCGCTTTCTGGACCGAGGCCGATAAAGTCTTGAGTACTTTCCGTTGGCAGGAAAGCAGGTAACCGATACAACGGTTGTTCCTTTCCCTATTTGGAAATGTTTCTTATAGCTAAATACTAATCTCAAATATGAATTTTAAACTTTTAGAAGCTGCTTTTGCAGCTTCTTTTTTGACCATGACTTCATGCTCTAATCACGAGAATCTTTCGGCGGGTGTCGATTTCTCAAATCTTGATACTACTGTTAATCCGGCAAACGATTTTTACCAGTACGCTTGCGGAGGTTGGATGAAGAAAAATCCCCTCCCAAACGATTATTCCCGTTTCGGCACGTTTGACCAACTCGCCGAAAACAACCGGAAGCAGATTAACGGTATTATTACGGAACTCGCTTCCAAACCTCAGAAAGAAGGCTCTGTCGCTTATCAGATTGCCACTCTTTATAATGCGGTGATGGACAGTGCCAAACAAAACGAACTGGGGGTGCAGCCTTTGAAAGCCGATTTGGCAAAAGTGGAGGCTTTGTCGTCTGTCGCCGACCTTCCTGCCCTTCTTGCTGATTTGCAGTCGTTCGATGTCGATGCCTATTTTACCCTCTATGTGGGCGCTGACGACAAGAACAGCGAAATGAACATTGTCCACACTTACCAGAGTGGTCTGGGCCTGGGCGAGCGAGACTATTATCTGGAACAAGATGACAATATGAAACATATCCGCGACGAGTATAAGAAACACATCAAACGTATGTTCGAACTGTGCGGATATTCTTCTAAGGTGGCCGATGCTGCTGTTGCCGATGTGATGGAGATTGAAATCCGTCTCGCAAAATCGCATTATTCGAAGGTGCAGTTGCGCGACCCCCAGGGAAATTACCATAAAATGGCTATGGCAGACTTCCAAAAGGAATATGCCGGATTCGATTTCGCCAAATACTTTAAAGGTCTCGGCCTGCCTGAACTCGATTCGCTCAATGTCTCGCAGCCTGAACCCATTCGTGAGGCTGTTGCCATTATGAACACTGTTCCGCTTGCCAAGCAGAAGAACTATCTGCTTTGGGCCCTCATCGACCGTGCTGCCACTTCACTTGGTGACACCCTCTTTAACCAGAATTTCAATTTCTTCGGAAAAGTGCTCTCTGGAACGAAGGAACCACAACCACGGTGGAAACGTGCCGTCAGCCAGGTCAGCGGATCTTTGGGCGAAGCGGTCGGACAGATATATGTTAGCAAGTTCTTCCCTGCTGCCAATAAAAAACGTATGGTCGAACTGGTGAAAAACCTACAGACCGCTCTTGGCGACCGCATGCGCTCTCTGGCGTGGATGGGCGATTCTACAAAAGCTCTTGCTATTGAAAAGCTCTCGTCTTTCCATGTTAAAATCGGCTACCCTGACAAGTGGAGGGACTACTCGAAACTTGATGTCTCTGGTCAGAACTTATGGGAACTCCGTAAGGCTGTTTCCCGTTTCAATAACGATTATGCTGTTTCTAAAGCCGGTAAACCTGTCGACCGTGACGAGTGGCACATGACTCCGCAGACCGTTAACGCTTACTACAATCCTAGCACCAACGATGTGTGCTTCCCTGCGGGTATCTTACAGCCGCCTTTCTTCGACATGTCGGCCGACGATGCCTTCAACTATGGAGCTATTGGTGTCGTGATCGGACACGAAATGACTCACGGTTTCGATGACCAGGGCTGCCAGTACGATAAAGTCGGTAATTTGCACGATTGGTGGACCAAGGCCGATGGCGAGAATTTCAGAAATAAGGCTAAAGTTATGGCCGATTTCTTTAACGCTATCGAAGTCGCTCCTGGTGTGCATGCTAACGGCGACTTTACGCTCGGTGAGAATCTGGCTGACCACGGTGGCTTGCAGATCTCTTTCCAAGCCTATAAAATGGCCACAAAGGACAAGCAGCTGCCTGTTGTCAATGGCCTCACTGCCGACCAGAGGTTCTTCTTAGCTTATGCGGGCGTCTGGGCTGCAAATGTCACCCCCGAGGAAATCCTCCGGCGCACTAAGACCGATCCTCACGCGCTCGGGCGCTGGCGTGTCAACGGTGCGCTGCCGCAGGTGCAGGCGTGGTACGATGCTTTCGGTATCGATTCAACCAGTCCGATGTTTGTGGCTCCTGAAAAACGGGTGTCAATCTGGTGATTGTTGACGCACTTATATATGATACAGGCATTGCTTTTCTTTAGGCAATGCCTTTTTTGTGCCTCTATTTTTCGCTTTTTTACTTTTAAACTGCTATTTTTGCAACTGCTTTTACGCTTATTCTTATGAATAGAATCGGGAGACGCTTGTAAGTCTCCTTTAACTAATATTTTTTATGATTAAAGTTACTTTTCCAGACGGCTCCGTTCGTGAGTATGAAAACGGAACCACGGGTATGCAAATTGCAGAGAGCATTAGTTCGCGTTTGGCGCAAGACGTGCTTTCTATTGGTGTCAATGGCGAAATTCGAGACCTCAACCGCCCAATTAACGAAGATTGTTCGGTAAAACTCTTCAAATGGGAAGATCCTGAGGGTAAGAAGACTTTCTGGCACACATCTGCGCATTTGTTCGCGCAGGCTGTTCAAATGATTTATCCTAACGTCAAGTTCGGTATTGGTCCGGCCATCGAAAATGGTTTCTATTACGATATCGACCTTAATGGCTACGTCTTGAAGGATGCAGACCTTCCTGCCATTGAGAAAAAGATGATGGAAATTGTCGCTTCGAAGCAGGCGCTTACGCGTGTCGATATCTCTAAGGCCGATGCTATGAAGATGTTCGAACAGCGCGGCGAAAACTATAAGACCGAACTTATCTCAGAACTGGAAGACGGTACTATCACACTCTATGAGCAGGGCTCTTTTACCGACCTCTGCCGTGGTCCTCACCTTCCTGATGTCTGCCCTATAAAGGCTGTTAAACTGACTGCTATTGCCGGCGCATATTGGCGTGGCGATGAGAAACGGCCTCAGTTGACCCGTGTATACGGTATCACCTTCCCTAAAAAGAAACTCCTCGACGAGTATCTTGCCTTGTTGGAAGAGGCAAAGAAACGCGACCACAGAAAGATTGGTAAGGAAATGGAGTTGTTCATGTTCTCGGAACGTGTTGGTAAGGGTTTGCCTATCTGGTTGCCTAAAGGTACTGCTCTGCGTCTGAGACTGGAAGACTTCCTGAAACGCATTCAGAAGAAGTTCGGCTACCAGCAGGTTATTACTCCGCACATCGGTAGTAAACAGCTGTATGTGACTTCCGGACACTGGGACCACTATGGTAAGGATTCTTTCCAGCCAATCCACACCCCGGAAGAAGGCGAGGAGTATATGCTAAAACCAATGAACTGCCCTCACCACTGCGAAATTTTTGCCAGCAAGCCACGCTCTTATAAAGACCTTCCTTTCCGTTGCGCGGAATTCGGTACGGTTTACCGTTATGAGCAGAGTGGTGAGTTGCACGGATTAACCCGCGTGCGCTCGTTCACACAAGACGATGCCCACATCTTCTGCCGTCCTGATCAGGTGAAAGGCGAGTTCTTGCGTGTGATGGACATCATCAATATCATCTTCAAGTCGTTGAACTTCGAGAACTACGAGGCGCAAATCTCTTTGCGTGATAAAAACGACCACGAGAAATATATTGGTGCCGACGAGGTCTGGGAGAAAGCAGAGCAGGCTATCATCGAGGCTTGTCAGGAAAAAGGTTTGAAAGCCAAGGTTGAATATGGCGAGGCTGCCTTCTATGGTCCTAAGCTCGACTTCATGGTGAAGGATGCTCTTGGACGACGCTGGCAGTTGGGTACTATTCAGGTCGACTACAACCTGCCTGAACGCTTCAAATTGGAGTACACCGGCGAAGACAACCAAAAACACCGTCCGGTTATGTTGCACCGTGCTCCGTTCGGCTCTCTTGAACGCTTTACCGCCGTGCTCATTGAACATACTGCCGGCCATTTCCCGCTCTGGCTTACGCCTGACCAGGTCGCCATCCTCCCTATTTCAGAAAAATTCAACGATTACGCTCAGAAAATTGCACAATATCTCGACTCTCGCGACATTCGTGCTGTTGTTGATGACAGAAATGAGAAAATTGGACGTAAAATTCGCGACAACGAGCTCAAGAGAATACCGTATATGCTCATTGTCGGCGAAAAAGAACAAGAAAATGAAGAAGTTTCTGTAAGAAAACAGGGTGGAACTGACCAAGGTTCAATAAAAATTACTAATTTTGCAGACAATTTGTGCAAGGAGGTTGACGAACAGCTCAACGCATGGAAGTCTGATTCCAACACTCCGAGTTTCAAGTTCTAATTTATTACAAACAAATTTATAGGAGGATACGATTATCGCACCGCAAAAACCTTTTCAAAAGAGACCTGCCGGCCCTGCGCCTTCAGGTGCTCGAGTAGGCGCAGGCAATTCTGCTGAAAATAACCAGGGAGCTAACAATGGCGACCGCAACAACCGCGCCTTAAAGAAGAACGACCAACCTTTCTACAGGACTAACGACCAAATCCGTGTCCCTGAGGTGCGTCTTGTTGGCGATAATGTGGAGCAGGGCGTCTATCCTACTGAAAAGGCTAAACAGCTGGCCGACGAGTTGGAACTTGACCTGATCGAAATCTCTCCAACTGCTGTTCCGCCTGTTTGTAGAATTGCCGATTACCAGAAGTTCCTTTACCAGCTGAAAAAACGCGAGAAGGAACAGAAGGCTAAGCAAAAGAAAGTTGAAGTGAAAGAAATTCGTTTCGGACCTCAAACCGGCGATAACGATTATGCTTTCAAACTCAAACATGCCGAAGAGTTCCTTAAAGAGGGTAACAAAGTGAAGGCTTATGTCTTCTTTAAGGGTAGGTCTATCCTTTTCAAAGACCAGGGCGAAGAAATTCTCGGACGCTTTATTTCCGACCTTGAGGAACTGGCTAAAGTTGACCAGCAACCTCTGTTGGAAGGTAAGAGACTTTCTATTATGCTCTCGCCTAAGAAAACAAAATGATTCTTTTAGAGTATAGATTTTTCTATATAATTATTAAAATTTTAATTAAAATGCCAAAATTAAAGACTAATTCCGGTGCCGCAAAAAGATTCATTCTTACCGGATCAGGAAAAATTAAGAGAAAGCACGCTTTCAAACGTCACATCTTGACTAAGAAGAGCAAGAAGCAGAAACTTAACCTCACCCACTGGGGCTTGGTTGAGCATGCCAACATGCCTGCTGTTCGCGAACTTCTCGGCCTCCGTTAATTTCGTGCTACTCTTAAATTAATTATTAATTTTTGATTTTATTAACCGAACGTATAGCTCTCTAAGTTCTCAGTTCTGGGACGCTAACGCTCACAAATTTCTAAATTATGCCAAGATCAGTCAATCACGTCGCTTCACGTGCAAAAAGAAAGAAGATTCTTAAGCTTACCCGCGGTTACTATGGCGCCCGTAAGAATGTTTGGACCGTTGCCAA
>DGTD01000121.1:7156-11346 GCA_002396385.1 Bacteroidales bacterium UBA4345 | reverse complement strand
CCTCGTGCGCCCTTACGGTAAGGGTCGCGTTGAGCAGGAACACGCCTTGGCTGGCCCACCGTTTCAAACTGCCGTCGGCTGGAAAAGGTAGCCCCAGATCGGTGTTCACCTCCTTGAAGATGTTGACCAGCGATGGGGGCATTGGAACACCCGGTGCAACCGAAAAGCACAAACCTTCGGCCTGTCCGGGTTCGTGGTAGGGGTCCTGGCCTAACAGCACCACCTTCACGTTGTTGAACGGACACAAGTTGAAAGCGTTGAATATGAGTTTTGCCGGCGGGTAGCAGGTAGCTGTCTGGTATTCTTTGCGCACAAACGAGGTAAGAATACTGAAATAGGGTTTATCGAATTCATCGGCCAGAACTTCCTTCCAACCCTCTTCTATTTTAACGTCCATATATCTGTATCTTCTTTTCTACAAATATACGCTTTTTAATGCTATCTGTTCCGGTTGTTCCCTCCAGTTCTCTTATACGCAAAGCCCTTTTAGGGATTGTTACGGCCCTTTCCTGTCAAAAAAGTGATATCTTCCCTTAAAAAAACAGCATAAAAAATTAGAATTGTCATTATCTGTCAAAATTACCTAATATTTTTGTACCGTAAATCGAACGGGGTAGCAGTTGTCCACCTCATATTTTCTAATTATATTTGAAATTGCAAAATGGAAAAGAATTTAAACGAGATAGAAATGACAGACGAATTAGAAGAAGGAGCGTTGAACTTCGAGGATCCAACTCCTGAAGAATTGGGCGAGGCTCCTGCGCCAAAAGCTAAAAAAGCGTCGAAAACAGCCGAGGCTGCCGCTCCGCAGCGTCCGCAACCGTCGGCCGACAAGCTGAAGGCTTTGCAGTTGGCCATGCAGAAAATAGAGAAAGACCTTGGAAAGGGTACCATTATGCGTATGGGCGACGAGAAGATAGAGGACATCCCTGTCATCTCGACCGGGTCAATCGGTCTGGACCACGCGCTGGGCGTAGGCGGTTTTCCAAAGGGGCGAATCATAGAGATATTCGGTCCTGAGTCTTCCGGTAAGACCACATTGGCTATACACGCCATAGCAGAGGCACAGAAACAGGGCGGTATTGCCGCCATAATAGACGCTGAGCACGCTTTCGACCGTTTTTATGCGGCCAAATTGGGTGTGGATGTGGAGAACCTGCTGATTTCGCAGCCCGACAGCGGTGAACAGGCGCTTGAAATTGCCGACCAGCTGATCCGCTCGTCTGCGGTCGACATTATTGTAATCGACTCTGTTGCCGCTCTGACCCCCAAGGCCGAGATTGAAGGCGACATGGGCGACAACAAGGTGGGTTTGCAGGCCCGCTTGATGAGCCAGGCCCTCCGCAAGGTTACGGCTACCATCAACAAGACCAACACCACCTGCATTTTCATCAACCAGTTGCGTGAGAAGATTGGCGTGATGTTCGGTAACCCTGAAACCACTACTGGTGGTAACGCGTTGAAATTCTACGCATCGGTGCGTCTCGATATCCGCCGTGTATCTCCTATCAAAGATGGCGATACCGTAATCGGTAACCAGACCCGTGTGAAGGTGGTAAAGAACAAGGTGGCACCTCCATTCAGAAAGGCAGAGTTCGACATTATGTTTGGTGAGGGTATTTCACGCACCAGCGAGATTGTTGACTATGGTGTCGATTTTGGCATCTTGAAGAAGAGCGGGTCGTGGTACAGCTACGGAGAAGACAAGATTGCACAGGGCCGCGATGCCGCCAAGCAGTATATGAAAGAACACCCTGAAGTTGCCGCCGAGGTTGAGGATAAGATTCGCCAGGCAATGAAGGAATGCGGCGATGATATGTAAAACATTAGCCAACCCGTAAAAAGCGAGGGGTATCGGCGTGCCACACCGGCATTCCGATACCCCCGTTTTTTTTCTGTTGTCGGAAGGCATTGTTATGAAAATCACTCTAAAATAAATTAACTTTGCACTATAAAAAACAGAATTAAAGATGACGATTGACGTGAATGCCATCAGGCAAGATTTCCCCATACTGCAGACCCAGGTGTATGAGCGACCGCTCGTTTACCTCGACAATGCGGCTACCACCCAGAAACCCAGGTGTGTGGTAGAGAAGATAGCAGAAAACTACTATAAGGAGAATGCCAATGTGCACCGTGGCGTGCATTTTTTAAGCCAAGTGGCTACTGAGGCTCATGAGGCAGCACGCGAAGAGGTGCGAAAATTTATAAATGCGCGTCATTCTCACGAGGTTATTTTTACCAGGGGCACCACTGAAAGTATTAATCTAGTGGCAAGTAGCTTCGGACGATTGAAACTACAGCCTGGCGATGAGGTTATTGTCAGCCAAATGGAGCACCACAGCAACATTGTGCCTTGGCAGCTGCTGCCGGGTGTGGAGGTCCGCCCTATTCCATTTGCCGAAGACGGCACTTTGTTGGTTGACCAGTTGGAGGGACTGATTAACGAAAGGACAAAAATGGTGTCTGTCGCCCATGTCTCAAACACGCTGGGTTCGGTGAATCCCGTCAAGCAGATTATTGCTATTGCACACGCGCACAACATACCGGTAATGATAGACGGTGCCCAAGGGGTGCCACATGCTAAAGTCGATGTGCAGGAACTCGACGCTGACTTCTATGCCTTTTCGGGACATAAGATTTATGGTCCAACCGGCATAGGGGTGCTTTACGGCAAAGAAGAGTGGCTGAACCAACTGCCGCCTTACCAGGGTGGTGGTGATATGATTGACCGGGTAACCTTCGCTAAAACCACCTATGCCGACCTCCCGTTCAAGTTCGAGGCCGGAACTCCCGACTTTATCGGATCTACCGCCCTTGCCGAAGCCTTGCGCTATGTGCAGAAGGTGGGTATTGAGAATATAGCCGCGCACGAGGCCGACTTGTTGCAGTATGCGACCAGCCAGTTGAAGGAAATACCGGGTGTGCGCATCTACGGCGAGAGTGCCCACAAGAGCAGTGTGGTTTCGTTCCTTGTCGACGGCATACACCCTTACGATATGGGGACTATTCTCGACAAACTGGGCATTGCCGTACGCACCGGCCACCACTGCGCGCAACCTGTTATGGATGCGTTTGGCGTAGAGGGTATGGTTCGCGCGTCGTTTGCCATGTATAACACTAGGGAAGAGGTCGACCAGCTGGTGGCTGGCGTTAAACGCATCGTAAAGCTGTTTCACAGACAATAAAATACAAAACACAATATGACTATTAAAGAAAAGGAAGACGAGATAATCGCTGAGTTCGAGTTCCTGACCGACTGGTTAGACAAATACGAGCTCATTATCGACAAGGGCAATGCCAACAAGGGAATTGACGCCCAATACAAAACCGACCAGTACCTGATTGAGGGCTGCCAGAGCAAGGTGTGGGTGCACGCCGAATACCGCGACGGCAAGGTCTACTACGAGGGTGAAAGCAATACCGAGATTGTTGGTGGCATCATCAGTATGTTGGTAGATGTGCTTTCTGGCGAGACTCCTGACGCTATTTTGGAGGCGAAACTCGACTTCATAGAGAAAATTGGTCTGAAAGAACACCTTTCGCCTACCCGTAGCAACGGTATGCTTGCCATGATTAAACAAATGCGTATGTATGCGCTGGTTTTCAAGGAGAAAAATTCGTAATGTAGAATATATACGTGCTGAGGCTGTTGGAAGACTAATTCCGACAGCCTTTGTTATTTTATGTAGAAAAAGCCCTAAAAGTCTACCGACTTCCAGGGCCCGAAAAAAACATTATGATAACTAAAAAATAGGCTTACAGACCTTAGTGGTGTATGTGGCCGTGTTTGTGGGCACAGGCCATTGGTTTGTGGTGCGCACCGTGGTGATGGTGTTTGCAGCAATGCGCGCATTTGCAGTGGTGTGGCGCAGGTGCTGCATGGTGTGGGCCGTGGTGGCCTTTGTGGTGCAGCGGGTCACCAGGTTTGGCAACGGGTGCGTCGTGGTGGTGGTGGTGAACCGGTGCAGCCTCGATGCGGTGGGCTGGCGGTGGAGCCGGTTTATGGCTTTTTGCGCTTGCTGTTACAGAACTTGCCATCAGCATGATGGCGATACCTATTGTTGAGAGAATATTTGCGGTTTTCATATGCGTAATCTTTTAGAATGTAATACAATCGTTTACCGAAGCAGTGTCCGTTTTAAGAACCTCCTTCTGAACATACTTTTGCAAACGGTGTGCCAAATCGT
>DGTD01000121.1:280-7068 GCA_002396385.1 Bacteroidales bacterium UBA4345 | reverse complement strand
GTTTTAAGGCAGTGTTTGAGAACGATGTTATAAAAAAGAGGCGGACTCGTTCCGACATTGTCAGAAGAGTCCGCTGTAAGTTATTGGCTAACCTGCGCTTATTCCGTTCAAATATCTTCCCTTTTCCACTTGTCGTAGGCAATGGCCGAAGCCACGCAGACTGTAGCGAACAGCAGCAGAGTGGCGCACTGGGGCAGAACGCTGGATAGGCCGCCTCCACGCAGCAGCAGGTTGTAGTAGCCAGTCAGTCCCCAGTTCAGAGGCGACAGTCGGCAGACAATCTGCATAGCATGCGGCATAACGAACATTGGAATCCATATACCGCCAAGCGCTGACAAGATTACGACCGAAATAGAGCCGAATATAGAGGCTTGTTGTGCGGTTTTTGCCACCTGGCCTATCGCAATTCCGTAGCCGATAGCGGCCAGCGAGGCGCTGAGGCTGACAGCAAGCAGCCCAATCCAGCTGTTTCCGAACGAAAGGGACGGCAGTCCCAGCATAGGCAGCACCACCTTACCCATCAGTCCCATTAGCGCTATCTGCGTCATGCAGATGACCAGGTACACTATCACCTTGCTGAACAGGTAGTAGCTGTAGGGCATAGGCATGGTGCGCAGGCGGGTGTAACTGCCTTCTTCGCGTTCACGTATAATATTGCTTGCCAGAGAAACGACAATAAAGAACACGGCAAACATACCCCAAGCCGGCACGTTGTGCTGCACGGCATTCGGTATGAGGCGTGACGCGTCCATGCGTGCGGTGCGTTCGTCCAGCTCAATCAGTTTTTCGGGAAGTACCACGTCGCCAATCGGCATAGGCGACATAGCCTGTATCTGCTGGCTGACTTCCTTCAGTAAAATCTGGGTCTGCACACTGGCCATCTGTTCGCGCATAGTGCTGGTCAGCGAGGCCAGAAACGAGTTTTTGGTGGTCGGGTCTACAAAAATGGTAAGGTGTACGGTCTGTGCCTGGGGTTGCTCACCCTCTGGCGAAAAAGTGTATTGCACACTCTTGCCAATGCCGTTGCGGATGTTGTCGGTGGTTGAAGCCGGAATAACGATACCCAGTTGGAAGTAGCCTTTTGCCACGTCAGTTTCCACCGTTTCGGGGGTCGCCGTCGAGTCGGCCCGGGTTATGGTAAACAGTCCAGACTGTTCCAGACTCTCGACCACCGAGGCGCCCACATTGTCGTGGTCTTGGTCGAGTACCACCAGCGCCATCTTGTTGTCGAGAATGGCTTTGAAAGTGTCGTTCTGCAGGTAGGCCATCAGGGCCACCAAGGCCAGGGGCATCAGGTAAAGTAAAGCCAGTCCGGCTTTGTCGCGGATAAGTATCAGGAAGTCTTTGTAGACAAGGGTCAGAAGTTTGCGCATACATTAACTGATAAGGGTAAGACATAGGTCGTGGAGCGAAGTTGCCTGGTGTTGTTCCAGCAACTGGCATGGAGCGCCGGCCGCAACCAGCCTGCCCTGGTTCATAATAGCCACACGCGTGCAGAGGCTCTCGGCCTCCTGCATCAGGTGCGAAGTGTAGATGATGGTGGTTCCCTGCTGGTGGAGTTGGCGCAGGTAGTCGATAATAGTTTGCTGCGATTTGACATCGATGCCGACAGTAGGCTCGTCGAGGAAAAGTATTTTGGGTTGGTGCAGCAGGCCGGCCATCAGGTTGAAGCGTCGTTTTTGTCCGCCCGACAGGTGACCGATGCGTTGGCTCATCTGGTCGGCCACATTCAGTGTTTCCGCCAGTTCGTCGATCCGTTGTTTCAAGTCCGATTTCCCAATGCCGTAAATGCCGCCAAAGACCTTCAGGTTTTCGGCTGCGGTCAGTTCGGGGTAGAGGGCGTATTCTTGTGGTACCACACCAATAAGCGGGCGTATGGCGTCCATTTGCCGGGCAACATCTTTGCCAGCCACTTCAACCCTGCCCTGTGTATAGTGCCGCAGTCCGCATAAAATGCTCAGTGTGGTTGTTTTACCGGCCCCGTTGGCCCCCAGCAAGCCGAAAAACTCCCCATCGTCTACCTTCAGCGACAGGTCGTCGACAGCGGGCTTGTCGGTTCCCCTATAGGTCTTGTATAAATGTTCGATTTTTATGGCGGTCATTTCCAAATCTTTAAATGGAATTCAAAATTACTTAAATTTAGTACTCGCTCCAATTATTTTTATTACCGCACAGATGCGCTAACTTTGCAGAACCAAACATACGGGTAATATGATAAAAGCGCTCTTTTTTGACATAGACGGCACCCTCATCAGCTTCAACACGCATAAAGTGCCAGAATCGACCATCGAAGGAATAAGGAAAGCCAAAGAGAACGGAGTCAAGGTGTTTATCTCGACGGGCCGGCCGAAGCCCATTATCTGCAACCTCGACCAACTGACTCCCTACATCGACGGTTACGTTACCACCAACGGGGCCTATTGCTATATTGGCGACACGGTTATCAACTGCGAGGAAATCGGGAAGCCCGATGTGCTGCATATTGTGGAGCACTCGCGCCAGTTGGGGGTGGCCTGCATTGTGGTGGGCAAGAAAAGCATTTCGGTAGTGAATGAAAACGAGCAGTTTGACTACGTCTTCCGCAAACTGCTGAGAATTACCACCCTCGATGCCCTTAGTCCCCTCGATGAGGTGTTGTCTGAAGGGGTTATACAGCTAACCCCCTTCTTTACCCCTGAACAGGAGCGCCAGATTGTGGCTCCGCTTGCCGGATGCACTTGTGGCAGATGGCATCAGGAGTTTGTGGATGTTACGGCCAACGGAATAGACAAGGCGCTGGGCCTGGAAAAAATGGCGAAGCACTTGGGACTGGAGATTGCGGAAACGATGGCCTTTGGTGACGGTGGCAACGACATCCCTATAATCAAGAAGGCGGGTGTGGGCGTGGCTATGGGCAATGCCGGCAACCATGTGAAGGCGGTTGCCGACTATACCACCACACACATCGACGAAGACGGCGTTTGGAATGCGCTGAAGGCTTATGGCGTAATTTGAAGATGCCTGCAAAACAGATGCATCTAACCGAAAAACGGGCAGAAACCTGCAAAAAACTGCGGTTTCTGCCCGTATTAATTTTACGTATGCCCTGTGTGGCGGCGCTTACTCACCCAGCACCGACACCAGTTTGGAAGTATACCCGTTAATGGCGTTCTTTAGTTGGGTGTTGATACTGTAGCTGGCATCGTCGGTTGAATTGTTGAACTTCCACTTCAAGTCGCCACCGTCTAAACGTCCGGCATTGGCGGTTACAATAGCCGGAACATTGGCCGGGTCGTCTGCCTTGTAAGTGTACATCAGGCTGTTGTTGGTGTCGAAATTGTCGTAAGGCGTGCCGCCGGCCACTGTTTTTATGCTGCTTGGCACCTGCTCGTTGCGCGAAGCGGCCTCGTAAGCGTCGAACGAGGTTTTGTTGGTCTGGTAGGTGATGTAGCTGAATTTGCCCGACTTTTCGGCAAACACGTTGTTGTACGACTTGATGATGCCGCCATTCTCCCCCGAGAAACTACCATCGCCTAACGCGTCGGTTCCTTGTTTCGAACTCAGCATAGGCTTGTCGCAGTTGCGGAAGTAGTTTGCCTCGACAAAGGCGCTAGCCCCGTAGGTAACCCCCACACCGTACTTCGAAACGCCGTCGTAGTAGTTGTTCCAAACGTGCACACTCATGGTACGTATGCGTGGATGGCGGGAGTCGGAGTGGTCGAACCAGTTGTGGTCGTAGCTGATATAGTTAGGCCCTGTCTCGCTCTTCATGCCGCAAAGCGACATCTTGCCCGAGTCGAAGAAGTGGTTGTACGAGATGGTCATGTACTTCGAGTCGTTCTTCAGGTCCATCGAGCCGTCGCCCTTTACCTGGTCGGCGTCGCTACCCTCGGCACCATAGAAAATGTCGTTGTGGTGAATCCATATATTGTAGTTGGCGGTTTCAAAAGCCAGACCGTCGTCGCCCCACAGCATAAGGCCCAGGTTGCGCACCTCGATGCTTCTTGTACGTAAACCGCGTATGCCCCACCCGTAGCAGGTAGCGTCGTTGCCAATACCCTCGATTGTAATGTTTTGGATAGGGCTGCTTTCGTTGCTGGCCTTCAGCAACAGATTGTTGGTATCGCCGCTTTCGTTTATTCCGTCGATGGTAACCTTACCGATAATACGGATGCAGACCGGACGGTTTTCAAGCCCTTTCTGCATCGCCTTCAGAATGGCCGAAATACCCGTGCAGGCCGTGGTCGTGCCTTTGGTGCTGGTCACCACATCCATCGTAACCGTCTTTTTGTTTTTTTCGGTGAGGTAGAGCACCACCGCACCGCTTTTTAACGAGCCGTTGTCGTTATATGCGCCAATACCCTTGCCGCCCGTCACAGAGTTTGGGGCAAAAGCAAAGCCCTGGCGGCTGTAGGCCTTTGTCTTGATTTGTGCGACAGAAGCCGCACCCGATTCTGCGTTTCCTTTTACGGCCACCACTTTAATATCGTATGAACCGGCTGGCAAGCCTACGACGTCGGCACGGAAGTAGGAACCATAGTTGCGGACCAGCATAGCGTCGGCTTTTGTGTAGGAATTTACGTCTGTTGCCTTGTAATAGACGTTGTAGCCGGTGGCTCCACTGACGGGTGTCCATTCCACATATCCGCTCTCGAACCAGCCGGCCGATTTGCTGATCGCGACATCACCCTTGGTCACCACCTCGCCCGAAGTAGTGCCTTCGCCCTGCTCAACAGGGTCGGTCGGGTTAACCGGATTAACAGGCTCGGTGTCGGCTTTAACGAAAACGATGCTGTCGAGGTCGGCAACCTGGTATTCGACCTTGGTACCGTCTTTTTTGTAGATGTGAACTGCTTTTTGAGCAAAGACACTCATAGAAACAAGGGTCGCAACTGCGAATGCTATTTTTTTCATATTATCTGCTGCTTTAAGTTTGTTGGAAGGAATCTGACCTTATTTTTTAATGAATTTTACGGCCTTGTCTGCAATCTTCAGAAAGTAGATGCCACTTTTCAGGTGCGAGACATTAGCGGAAAGCGTAGAGCCAGTGCAGGGTATAGTGCCAACAACGGCTCCGTTACTGGCGTAGAGGTATACCTCGGTGCCGTTGGGCACCCCCGACAGGTAAAGCGTTTCGACAACGGGATTCGGATAAAGGAACAGCTCGGTTTGTGTTTCAGCCATCTGTTTTTCGACCTCCGTCTGGGTAGCCTCGCTAAACAGAATGCGCTGTAGAGAAGAGAACGCATAGGCGTTTGTCTGACCATCGGTCCATTCTGCGACAATGTCGTCGTTGACAAAGGAAATTTTGTGCAAGTCCTGAGTGTCGTAGGACTCGAACTCGCTGGGAATAAAGCGCCCCGCTTCCGCGCTCATAGAAAGACCCAGCAACAACGTAGTTAGTACGATGTGGTTCTGTTTCATATAAAAGTGTAGTTAGTTATTATAGTAGTACCTAAACCGGTGTGGCCGGCAGCGTGTTATAGTCTGTCTTGTACGTCAAAATTCCATAAAATTTGGCTAATAACCAACTTTTTAGCCATTTTTTTGGAGGTGTTATTCGCAGGCGGCCCCTAAAAAACAAGAGAGCGGCTCCGTTTTTAGGGAACTGCTCTCTGTGGGTTATTTCTGTTGCAGAAGCTTCAACCTTTTATTTATACAGGCAAAGGTATGGAGTGTCTTCCGTACATTTAACTTTGTATTTGACGTCTTTCGCAACTACAAACGACTCGAACTTCTTGTAAGTCTTCCATTCGGTCTCACCGGGTTGCTGGATGGTGAGTGCCCCCGAAATAACCGTCATAATTTCGACGGTAGAGGTCCCGAATTCGTATTCGCCTGCTGCCATAACGCCGACAGTTGCCTTACCTTCTGCGCTGTTGAGTGCCATAGAAACAACATCGCCATTGAAATACTCGTTTGTCTTAAACATACTATTGATTATAATTTTGGTGATTTGCCTGTAAAGTTAATAAAAAGACCTGGTTTGTAGTGTTACTTCCTAGTCTTTGTGCCAGTGCCCAGCACGCTGCGTGTAATTTCTTTCGTGATGGCGCGGGTAGCTGCCGAGGCGGCACTTTTCGCCACTTTCGAAGCCGCGGTCTTAGTGGTGGTTCTCGACTTTTTGCCTGTAACCTTGTTCGAGACGTAGCTGCCAAGTATGCTTGCCACCGCACTGGTAACAGCGGTAAGGATGGCTTTGCCCACCTTGCCCATGATGCCGCTGTTCGAGCTTTCCTTCTTTTGGGCCTTGATGTTCGGCTTTTCCTCTTCGTCCTCGTCCTCGTCCTCCTCCTCAGCCAGTTCTTGGTTGGCTTTCTCGGCTTCGGCAATCAGCACTTCGAATGCGCTTTCGCGGTCGATGGTCTTGTCGTATTTGCCTTTCAGCAGAGAACGGTTGATGATTTCGGCACGCTGGCTTTCGGTAATGGCGCCAATCTGGCTGAGCGGGAACAAGATTTTGGCGCGTTCGACCATGCACGGAGCACCCTTCTCGTCGAGGAACGATACCAGGGCCTCTCCGGTTTCAAGGTTCATAATGGCCTCGTCGGTCTTGAAGGCAGGGTTGGCACGGAAAGTGTCGGCTGCAGTCTTTACGGCCTTCTGGTCTTTAGGGGTGTAGGCGCGGAGGGCGTGTTGTACACGGTTACCCAGCTGGCCCAGAATATCTTCGGGAATATCTGTCGGACTTTGTGTGACAAAATAAATGCCGACGCCCTTGCTTCGGATCAGGCGGATGACCTGTTCTATCTTGTCGGCCAGCGCCTTTGGTGTATCGTCGAAAAGCATGTGCGCCTCGTCGAAGAAGA
>DGTD01000121.1:0-133 GCA_002396385.1 Bacteroidales bacterium UBA4345 | reverse complement strand
AGAGCTTAGGCTGCAACATCAGTTTGTCGGCCGCCAGCACGTTCATAATACCTTTGCCACCCTCGGTTTGCAACAGGTCGAAAATGTCGAATTCAGGTTCGCCGAAGAACTTGTTGGCGCCTTGGTTCTCCAA
>DGTD01000003.1 GCA_002396385.1 Bacteroidales bacterium UBA4345 | reverse complement strand
TTTCTGTCCGCATGGGATGGCTATCCTATAAGTAAGGATATAGTATCCGTATAGTGTTCCGGCTCGGTTCCCGTTCAGTTCCGTTTCAGTTCCTGTTCATATCGATGCTCAACGGACACAAATACAAGCGGTAATGGTGCTTTTTATAGCATAAATAATCACTTCAAATTACCACAGGGGTGGAGCAATCAAGGGGTCGTTTGATTGCTCCACCCCATAACGACAATAACAGGCAGGATTATTAACCGGAAAAATCAAGGCGAAACCACAAACACGCGGCTGTTAAGATGTTGATAAATTTGCAGGTAAAGGCGTGTAATTCTGATTAAAATTCCACAAAAAGCACAAAAATAAAGCAAAATGCTACATAAAAATGCAAAAATCTTTACAAAAAACTTGCATTTATGCACAGTTTGCACTATCTTTGCAGCCGGAAAAAGATGAAACCGATAAAAGCGAACGGATGGTGTCAATCAAACGACCCCTTTTGCGCTACTTTGTATCTGAATCAGGCGTAAGAAGAAAAACTGTGCAGAGATTTGCACAGTTTGTTTTTTCTCTTTACCTTTGCAGGTGAAATAATTCAAAATCATAGCGAAACAATGACTTACGAAGAGGCTATACAGTATCTCTACACTTCGCAGCCGCCTTTTCACCTTGTAGGTGCGGCGGCGTATAAGCCCGGGCTTGACAACACCATAGCCCTTATGGAGCATACGGGCAATCCGCATAGGCTGTTCCGCTCCATACATATAGCCGGTACCAACGGCAAAGGTTCTGTGAGTCATCTGATAGCCGCCTCTTTGCAAGCGGCAGGACTGAAAACAGGTCTATATACATCCCCACATCTTGTGGATTTTCGCGAACGCATACGCATCAACGGACAGATGATACCAAGAAAGGAGGTGGCGCGGTTTTTAGAAGAAAACAAGCATTTTCTTGATGCCGTTCGTCCGTCGTTTTTCGAGACCACTATGGCGTTGGCTTTCTGCTATTTTGCCAAGGAGGAAGTGGATATAGCGGTAGTGGAAACCGGGCTTGGCGGCAGGCTCGACTCCACTAACATCCTCTCCCCCTTGCTTACCGTCATCACCAACATAGGACTTGACCATACGGAGTTTCTCGGCAACACACTGCCGGAGATAGCCACCGAGAAAGCGGGAATAATGAAGCCCGGCACGCCTTGCATAATAGGCGAGACCGACCCGCTGACAGCCCCCGTCTTCTTGAAGAAAGCCGAGGAATGCGGCATACTCGGCGAGGGGCTTGAGACGACCTGTTGCAGACTTTGGTTTGCCGACCAATGCAACTACCTCAACCTCACCCGCAGACGCGAGATAACAGACTGCCAACTGAAAGGCAACTACCAAGAGAAGAACAAGCAGACTGCCTACGTGGCTCTGCGCGCACTACGGAACACATTTCCCACCCTTGACCAAGCGGCGATACGCAAAGGTTTTGCCGAGGTATGTACGCTCACGGGCTTGCGCGGACGGTGGGAAACATTGCAAGACAAGCCTCTTACCATCTGCGACACAGGGCATAACTCCCACGGACTGAAATATGTAGCTGCATCACTTATAAAACTGCAAGAGGAGCGGCCGCAAAGCAGGCTGAGGATAGTATTCGGGATGGTGGACGACAAAGATGTGGAGCGAGTGCTGCGCCTTATGCCGCGCCGCGCGACTTACTATTTTGCAGCCGCAGCCACACATCGCGCCATACCTGCGGAGAAGATGCAGCAGATGTGGCAACATGCAGCACAAGATACCGGTTTTGCCACCGACAGCAAGTGCTGTACAAGCGTAACAGATGCAGTCAGACAGGCGCAAAAAGAAGCCGCCGACGAAGATATAATCTTCATCGGCGGAAGCAATTACGTTGTAGGCGAAGCCCTTACGCTTTTCTAACTTCTAATCAGAACTTATATCTAACGCCAAGCGAGAGGGGACCCCACAGACCGCCATCGTTGAAGCCTACTTTTCCGCCACGGTCGGCAACGCCGAGAGAGGGACGCCAGTCAAGAGAGAGTTGGAGCGGGAACCAAAAGTCGTATTCAATACCGATATGACCGGCAACGCCTGCGTAAAAACCGCCGGTGTTACCAAAGACGAAACCGCCGCTACCGCCGACACCCATATACCAGTGCCATTCGCCTCTTTCCTGCCAAGGCACGGCGGCGTTGAATGGGTCAATCCAATCGTAGGTTACGTGTCCGCCGACACCGAAATTGCCGTTAAAAGGCAGGATGATGTTGGCTGCTACGTCAAGCATGTTGGCTTCACCGAAACCGTGTTGATATGAAAGGGAGGTCCAGGGACCGAGGTTAAGACCTACTGAACGCGGTTGGGCTGATACTACTGCCGCCGTACTCACAAGCAACAAAGCGGCAAACAAAATTTTCTTTTTCATTATTATATTTATATTTAAGGTATTGTTAATTACGCTGTTTTCGCTCACTTGCTATAGTTGGCTATAAAATCGCGGGCAAAAAAGCCTGCAAAAGTAGTGGTTTAACTATAAATCGCCAAAGAAATCTTAACGATAATACATTTTTCAGAAATTTTATACAATAATCAGCCCCAACTTAAGACACCTCCATTTTTAGCACGCCCTCTGCAATCTGCGATTTGAGGAAGGAATACAGTTGCGTGGTCATACGTATGCCTCTTTGAGAGGTGAAGGTAACGGAAATGCGTGAATCGCTGTCTATTACCGTTACCTGCAGTTGCGTTTTTCCTACACTTTTAGATACTGCCTCATCTAATTCATCCACAAGTACAGGTACAATATGCTCGGCGGGGAGATACAGACTAAGTCTCTCAAAATGTTTGTCTTGCACATCTTTTAGCAGTTCGACCTGCGTTACTTTGAGTTCATACTCCGCCTCTGCCGTCGGTTTGGCTTTGAACCAGCGCGTACCTGTGCCGCGCTGCTGAATGGTGGCGGTGATATAGACATAGAGATTAGGCTTGAGCATAGGTGCGCACTGCTTGTAGGCATCGCCGAACAGCGTAAGGCGATAACTGCCCGTATAGTCTTCTATTACGTATCTGCCGTAGGGATTACCTTTCTGCGACACAGCCTCTTCCGCCTGCGTTACAATACCGGCGAAACGCAGGGGCATATTCTCTTTGGCTGCGAGCCATTGGTTGGGGTCGATGTCGTGCTTTTCCTCCTCCGGTTCGGCTTGTGTGTCCAATTCGTCATTTTCGTTATCGGGCTCCGTTTTGACGTTATTGTCCATTTTTGTCTGATCTGAGGATTTTCTTGCGGCGGGACTGCGCCAACTGTCAAACTGCTGCAGTTCAGCGGCGGAGATATTGCACATATAGTTTGCCTCAAACTCAAATTCGTCAAGCGGGTGTGCACTGAGGAAGATGCCTATGAGGTTTTTCTCTATGTTGAGCCTTTCGATAGGCGACATACGAGGTGCGAGGGGCATCTTGGGTCGCTGTATATCCACGGCAAAGTCGCCCATGTCGCCGAAGAGCGAATTAGTCTGCATAGACTTGTCCTGCTGATAGGTATTGCCATAGCGCATAATGACATCAAGCATATTCTCACCTTTGTCGTTTATACCTACCAACTGCTCGCGGTAGATGTCCGTAAAGCAGTCGAAAGCACCGGCGAAAGCAAGACTTTCGATAGTCTTGCGGTTGCAAGCTTGGAGGTTGACACGCTCTATAAAATCGAATATATCTTTATATTTGCCGTTTTTCTCCCGCTCGATGATGATGGCCTCCACGGCGGCTTCACCCACACCTTTTATACCACCGAGACCAAAACGTATATCGCCGTTCTTATTGACGGTAAAGTTCAGTTCCGACTCATTGACATCCGGCTCCAGCACTTTGATTTTGAGGTTCTTGCACTCGTCCATAAATTTCGTTACCTCTTTTATGTCGTCTTTGGACACGGTGAGGTTGGCAGCCATAAACTCGGCGGGGAAGTGGGCTTTGAGGTAAGCCGTCTGGTATGCCACCCAAGAGTAGCAGGCGGCGTGGGACTTATTGAAAGCATACGAAGCGAAAGCCTCCCAGTCGGTCCATATTTTCTCGAGTATTTTCTCATCGTGTCCGTTGGCTTTGCCGCCGTCCAAAAACTTACCTTTGAGTTTTTGCAGTGTAGCCATCTGTTTCTTACCCATAGCCTTACGCAGTATGTCGCTCTCGCCGCGCGTGAAGTTGGCAAGCAGACGTGAGAGCAACATGACTTGCTCCTGATAGACGGTAACGCCGTAGGTGTCCTTGAGGTACTTCTCCATGACGGGCAGATCGTAGGTGACCGGCTCCAGACCCTGCTTGCGACGGATGAACTGGGGGATATAATCCATCGGACCCGGACGATAGAGGGCGTTCATGGCGATGAGGTCCCCGATAACGGTAGGTTTCAGTTCGCGGAGGTATTTCTGCATGCCTCCTGACTCAAACTGGAAGACTGCTACCGTGCGCCCTTCCTGGAACAGTTTGTAGGTCTCCGCATCGTCAATAGGAATATGATCGATATCGATGTCTATGCCGTGGGCTTTCTTGATGTTCCGCAGACATTCTTTGATGATAGTCAGGGTGATGAGCCCGAGGAAGTCCATCTTGATCAGTCCGACCGACTCCACCACATGGCCGTCGTATTCAGTGACCAGTACGCGCCGTTTGCTGGCTTTATCCTCTACCGAACTAAGCGGGGCGAAATTGGTCAGGTCGTCCGCTCCGATAATAACACCGCAAGCGTGGACACCTACCTGGCGGATCGTTCCTTCCAGCCGTGCCGCATACTCGAGCGTAGAGCGGATATTGGGGTCTCCGTATTTATACTCATGCTCCAACTCGTCCACTAACTCATAGCACGAACGGAGGTTCACCTTGGGCTTCTTGGCTCCTTTGGGCAGTTTGCTCATGACCGAATCCGGGAACTCGCGGTCGGGGATTAGCGCTTTCAGTTCGTTCACCTTGGGTAAGGGTACTTGCTGCACGCGCCCCATGTCGGCAAGGGCGGATTTGGTAGCCAGCTTGCCGTAGGTGACGATATGTGCGACATGTGTCTCGCCGTATTTGCGGCTGACATAATCCAGCACTTTGCCGCGGCCGCAATCCTCAAAATCGGTATCTATATCAGGGAGGGAAATACGGTCGGGGTTCAGGAAACGCTCGAACAGCAAGTCGTATTTAATAGGGTCGATGTCGGTAATGCGCAGGCAGTAAGCGACCGCCGAACCAGCCGCCGAGCCACGCCCGGGTCCCACCGAGACGCCCAACTCTTCACGAGCCGCACGGATATAGTCGCGCACAATAAGGAAGTAGCCGGGGAAGCCCATGGTTTTCATGATGTAAAGTTCGAAGTTGATGCGTTCCTTCACATCGTCAGACAGCACCTCACCATAGCGCCAGTGAGCGCCCTCCCACGCCAGTTTGGCGAGATAGTCGCCCTCCAGTTTGATACGGTACAGTTTTTCGTAGCCACCCAAGCGTTTGATTTTCTTCTCGCCATCTTCGCGGCTGAGCACCACATTACCATTCTCGTCTTCGGTAAACTCGTCGTAAAGTTGTTCTTGGGTGTATTTTTTACGATACAGTTCCTCGGTACCGAAATCTTCAGGGATATCGAATTTCGGCATGATAGGCCCCGACTCGATGGAATAGGTTTCGACTTTGGCCGCCACTTCCATCGTATTGGCCAGCGCCTCGGGAATATCGGCAAAGATAGCCGCCATTTCGTCAGGAGTTTTCAACCACTCTTGTTTCGTATAGTGCAGACGTTTAGGGTCGTTGAAATCGGCACCGGTCGACAGGCAGACCAAACGGTCGTGCGCCTCACCGTGCTCTTCCTCAACAAAGTGAACGTCGTTGGTGCAGACAATTTTGGCTCCCGTCTCCTTCGAAAGCCTTATCATATCGGGAATGTAGCTTTCTTCCACCTCGTAGACATGTGTATCGGCGTTCACCTTGTCGGTTTTGTGTCGCTGTATTTCCAAATAAAAGTCATCGCCAAACACCGACTGGAACCACTTAACCGTTTCGAGGGCCCCCTCGTAGTCTTTCGACAGCAGTTTTTGCGGCACTTCACCGGCAATACAGGCAGAACAGACGATGAGGCCTTCGTGGTACTGTTCCAGTAGTTCGTGGTCGATACGTGGTTTACCATAGAAACCGTCGACATAAGCGATAGTGGCCAGTTTGCACAGATTTTGGTACCCCACCTTGTTTTTGGCCAGCACAATCAAGTGCCAACCGTTCTTGTCGACCGTGTATTCCTTTCCTTCGAAATTTACAGCCTTGAGTGCAGAATCGTGCAGTTTGTGGGAGCGGCGTGCGCAATAGGCCTCCGTACCGATAATAGGAGTGAAGAAAGGAATCGATTTTTCAACATCGAGTTTAGCCTGGGCTTCCTGCTTTTCTTCGGCAGAAGCCGCATCGTTAGCCAAAACGCCCTCCAATTCCTTTATGCGGTCCTTCTTTTTACCATTCACCTTATTGGCATAATCGGTAAACTCTTTAATGCCAAACATGTTACCATGGTCGGTAAGGGCCATGGCATACATGCCGTTTTTCAGGCACTTGTCAACCAAGTCGGGCACCTTCGACATACCGTCGAGGATGGAATAATGCGAGTGGACATGCAGGTGGGTAAATTCAGTCATAAATCACAGCGATACTATAACACAGAAACAAAGGTACATAATTATTTGCCTCTAAAAAAAGCAGACAGAAAGAAGATATTCACAAAAAAGTTTTTATATTTAAAACGTTAAATTGCACAAAAAGCACAAAAGCCTATGAGACAAGCAGACTGGAACGACGAAGACTGGATTGACACCATGCACCGAGCCATAGCCAGCCACGACGAAGATATGAGACACCGCCTACGCGTGTCGGTATGGGAATCGACCCTCGAATTTGTTCAGAAAGGGAGTTACCTGGCCAACCGCAAAGAGGTTAAACTGGACTTGACAGAAACCCCTGTCAAGGAAACCGTGTTTTACGACAAGGAAATACACATACCCAGCAGTGCTCCCCGCTTCGACAGTACCATCGTGCGCGTAACTGTCGACGACTCGTTGAATGCCGCCCACAAACTGGTAGGTGAGGGGAAGGAGCCCTGTGTGCTGAACATGGCCAACCGCCAACAACCAGGCGGAGGTGTGCTGAACGGAGCCGGAGCGCAAGAAGAGAACCTGTTCCGCCGCAGCGACTACTACCGTTTTCTATACATTTTCAAACCCAACTTGGCAGAAAAATATGGTTTGGAGCCAGACGCGAGACACCACTACCCGCTTGACCGCGACTTTGGCGGCATCTACGCCGACGGGGTAACCGTGTTCAGAAGCGACGAGAAGAACGGTTACGCGTTGCTGAGCCAGCCCTACAAAGTAGCCATGGTAGCAGTTGCAGCCATCAACCAACCCGAGGTGGTTGACGACCGCATCAGTCCAGAACTGGTGTTACCAACCATCAACAAGATACGGACCATCCTCCGCATAGCCTATATGAACGGGCACCACCACCTAGTGCTTTCGGCCTTCGGTTGCGGAGCCTTTGAGAATCCGCCCCACCACATGGCCGAACTGTTTAAAGGCGTGTTGCAGGAAGACGAGTTCCGCAACCGTTTTTCCGAAATCGTATTCGCCATACTGAAACGCGACGAGACCGAGAACAAGAAAGGCAACTACGAAAGTTTCAGAGACGTGTTTGGCGAGAACTGCACCCTGTAAGGCACAGAATTTGCAGAACATCGGTAAGAAGGTCCTTAAAGGGAGAGGACAAATGGCAGAAATCCCTTATTTTTGCAAATTAACTGTATAAGAAATAGAATCACACATGAAAAAAATCGTCACACTTCTGTTCGTCTTAGGCCTTGGCGCCAGCATATGGGCACAACAACCGCTACCAGGCAACGAGGCCGCCCAATTGGAAAAAGCCATCGAAGAACAGGCTGCAAAAATCAATGCCATAACCAGCAACTTCAAACAGGTGAAGCATGTGAACGGTATGAGCAAAGATTTGGTTTCGACAGGAGACATGATGTACAAAAAAGAGAACAAGGTGGTATTGAACTACACCACCCCCATCAAATACCAAATGGTGATGAACGGCCAGAAAGTAAAGATGGTAAGCGGTGGCAGAACAAAAGTATACGACACAAACGGGGCAGGAGCCAGCACAAGCGAAATGCAGAAAATGATCGGTTCGTGTATGACCGGCAACTTGAAAGCCCTGAAGAAAGACTACAAATTCAGCTACTACGACAAGGGTCAGAACTATCTGGTGAAGATTACGCCCAACGCAAACAAAAAGCTCTTCAAGGAGATAGAAATGGAAATGCAGAAAAACGACAAGATGCTGGTACGCCTTCGTCTGACCGAGAACGCGAAAGCCGGGAAGAGCGGAGAAGACTATACCGAATACATCTTCAGCAAAACCCAGAAGAACGCCAACCTGCCAGACAGTCTGTTCGTAATAGAATAAGAAAACCAATAACGCAGCCATGAACAAGCTCGTACTGCCACTCGTACTCGTCCTCCTTTTTATCGTTTCGGCCTGCACCCCCCGGCTCTTCCGCGGGATGGACAGAGAAGCCCGTCAAACGATAAAGAGGTCCCAGTTATACCCATTCAACTACACAAGGGGCGAGACGGAAACCTACTCGATGCAGTTAAACTATAAAGACAACGTTATAAACTGCATTCTGCTAGTAGAGCCAGAAGAGAATGGCAACATAAGGGGAGTCTGTACATCGGTTTTTGGCAGCACCGTACTCGACTTCTACCTTACCGAAAAAGGGATGTTCATATACGACTGTATGGAACAGTTGAAACACAAGAAACTGCTCCGCCTGTTAGAAAAAGACCTGATGACGACCTTCTTCAAACGCTTCGACCAAGCGAGCTACGAGGCAAAGGTCTGGAGCCTGCGGCACAAAAGTCCGTCGGCAATAGCCACAGAACCGCTCGTGCTAAGCAAAGGTTACAGTTTAAAGGGCAAAATGGGGAAATGCCACATAAAGACAGACGAGATAGAACAGCATGTGGTAGAGATAGAGAACAGCGGCAAATTGTCTGCCGCCAACATCCGTTTCGACTATGCCCAAGGCAACCCGAGTCCGCAAACCGTCAGTATAAACCATCCGAACCTGGGACTATCGATATTAATAGAGAAATACGAAAGCGAGACAAACAACTAACCCATGAACACAGAAATAGGCCAACGGCTAAAAGCCCTAAAATGCGGTATACTGATACCCACCTACAACAACAATGGCACCATAGCCACTGTTGTGCGTGAGGCTTTGACCTATTGTGAAGACGTATGGGTAGTGAACGACGGATCGACCGACAACACCAACCAGCAACTTGAAGAGATAGAAGGCCTGCACCTGCTGGGCTACACACAAAACAGGGGAAAGGGCTACGCCTTGAAGACTGGCTTCAAAGCAATGGTGGAGGCGGGTTTGCACTATGCGCTAACCATTGACGCCGACGGCCAGCACAAATGGGAAGACCTGCCCGCACTTGTAGCACAAGCCGAACAACACCCCGACAGCATTATATGCGGCACACGCAACGTAAAGACACAGGAAGGGATGCCCGGGAAGAACAGTTTCGCCAACCAGTTCAGCAACTTCTGGTTCAAGGTAGAGACCGGGATGGATTTTCCAGACACCCAGTGCGGCTACCGCATCTACCCCATCGACCGGTTGAAAAAGAAGCATTTTTTCGGGACAAAATACGAGTTCGAGCTAGAGGTACTGGTTCGTTCGGTATGGTCGGGCATTGAACTGGTGGCCCAACCCGTACACGTTTACTATCCGCCAGCAGAAGAGCGTGTCAGCCACTTCCGTCCGTTCCAAGACTTCAGCCGCATCAGCGTACTGAACACCATTTTAGTTATAGTAGCCTTTTTATGGATAAAGCCACGTGACTTTTTCAGGAAGATAACCTGGGGCAACATAAAAAAAAAGATTGACGAGAACCTGATTCACAATCCCGAAAGTGCGGAAAGGATAGCCGCCGCCGCCAGTTTAGGTGTTCTGCTCGGCATACTTCCACTCTGGGGGTTTCAGATGCTGCTGGCATTGGCCATAGCGCACATCTTGAAATTGAACAAAGTGATAGCACTGATATTCAGCAATATCAGTATTCCGCCCTGCATTCCATTCATTTTATGGGGAAGCTATGCAATAGGCGGACTGCTGACCGGTAGCGGGAAAGCGACCCCCGAGCTACACGAGATAACATTGGAAAACGTATGGAACGACACCCTGCAATACCTTGTAGGTTCGTGTGCACTGGCAATAATGGCCAGTCTGGTGGCAGGTGTGCTGGTTTACCTGATAGTAAAGATAAAGCGCAAATAAAGGAGTTCATTGGCCCGCTAAAAGTCTATAAGCATTGTTAATAGCTTTGAACTTCTCGGTATAAACAGTTTTCAACATCTCGTCTTGCACCATATCGGGATGGTAAATCTTAACGAGTTTCCTATAGGCCTGTTTCACCTCGTCGGGTGTAGCAGTGGCAGGCAACCCCAGAATAGCGTAGTAGGCGGAAAGGGATTGTTGTTGAGTCGGTCTGTTTTCCGTCCCCTGTTCATTCCCGTCCTTATCACGAGCGTTCTTCTTTCTTTTGTCATTTCCCCGGTTCTGTCGTGCACTCCGCTCGTTTTCGGCCTTTTCACGAGCATTTTTCCTTCTTTCCTTATTTTCGTGCTTCTGTCTTTTTCTATTTTCCTTTTCCTGTTTCCTGCTTTCCCGCTCCATATCCTGCCAACGGACATTATCGTAGGTATCACAAGTATCGTCCTTGGAATAACTCATATAGCATTTCTCGAAGTAGTGTTTTGTATCCCACGTCAAGTCGAAGTATTCCATCATACAGTCAACCACCATCCTTTCCCTTGGTGTGATGCCATCGACAGAGACAACAGCAAACAGGAATTCAAAAACAGCCCGTTGTTCCAGAATAGTCAAATTGGCAAAATTGTTTTTCACACACTGCTGGATGTGCTTACGGGCCTCACGATTCAGGCACAGTTCTCCATCCTTCTTCTTTATAGAAAAGATATTATTACCATAATAATCTATATTTAGATACAGATTTAGCTTGTCATACATTTCCCGGGCCTTCTTCTCTTTGAAACTTCTTTTAAAGATAGCGCAGACTCTTTTCCTTTCCTTGGTTGAGACATTTCCATCGGCCTTCATCACAAGCACCAGCAGTTCCAGCAGACCATCAGCAGGCCATGAAGAATAGGCCAGATTGGAAGGCAGGAAGATTCGTTCATTCCACAAAGAATACAGGACCAGAAACAAGACAAAACCGACCCCGAGAGAATAGAGCAATATCATCATAACCAACTAATTACAATTACACCTATAGAACAAACTGGGAGTCATTTCCGCAAACGGTTGTAAGCCTCGTTAATCGTTTTAATTTTCTCAGCATAAACCGTTTTCAGCAACTCATCCTGCACCATATCGGGGTGGTATTTTTTCGCCAAGTCCCGATAAGCCAGTCTGACTTGCTCCTGTGAAGCACCATAAGGGAGCCCCAGTACAAAATAAAGAGAGGAATCGGCCCCGTTTATCGAGGTATCGGTTCCCGTATGATTGCGCTGTTCCGACTTCTTTCCATTTTCAGTCCCGGCATCATCTTTGAAACTAGAGCGGTAGCAATTTCGGAAATACTCGAGTTCGTTTTTCGGCAAATAGAAACAAGACATTATTTTACAGACGACGGTCCACTCCTTTGGCGAAATACCGCCAACGCTGGCAACAGCAAGCAGAAATTCAACAAGCGCATAACGTTCGTCAGCCGACAGCCTCTGGCGCGTCTGGGAGGCAAAATTACAGACCATATTGGAAGACGTCTGAGTCAGACGCCACTCGTTCTTAACGGCATAGAAATCGACGTTGTAGCGGTCAGAAACAATCTGGTTGACCAACATTTTGTATTTGGCCTCCGCTTCAGCCGGCGGGTAAGTAGCCCTTAAATAGGAATAAGCCTTAAGCGCCTCCTCCTTCGAGACAGCGCCATCGGCCTTCATCACAATGAAAAGCAGTTGGGCGATTGCCTCTTTGCCAGTTCCAGTCTTCTTTTTCGGCAACGGCAGCGAAAAACCGAACGTTTGGTAATAAGCGTTGGCTTTTTCAATAAAGAATAAAACGATAGCAATTGCCAAAAGCAGCAGCAGCGTCTTTAGCACCGCTTCAATCAAAGCAACCATAAATCACTTGTTTAATTCGGCAAACGCCCATTCGACCTCCCTGAGTTTTTCGGCCAAGACATTCTTTAAATTCACGTCGTCGTGTTTGTTCGGGCAGTACCTTTTCCTGAGAGCAAGGTAAGCGTTGCGAACCTCACCGGCACCAGCCGTTTCCTTCACACCTAAAACGCTGTAAGGCGAAACTCCGGCCAGGACACCAGTACCTTTTTCCTCTACACGGAACACACCATACTTATCCTTCAAATAAGCAGCATCGGCAGCATCAATTCCAAGCAGCCCCACCAAGTGTTCCAACAAATTCCATTCGGCAGCTACAATCCCCCCCTGCATCACGGCAATGGTATAAAGCATTTCAGTGGTAGCGAACAGATGCCTGTAATCGTAATAATCTTTCAGGATTTCCACCTCCGAGACGCAATCGGCACCATTGACCGAAGGAACGAGGTTCAGATAAACACTATCGAGAACACCTGTTGCCATTTTAGACCGGAACAACGCCCGCAAGCGTGCCTTTGTGACCGACAATTCAGGATCGGACGCCCTTCCGTCGGCCATAACGACTTTAGCCACAAGCAGGCCAAGCGCCTGGCACAACACCCCAGCGTCGTACGAGCAACTTGTATTTCTCCTCCAGAAAGGGAAATGACCTATTGCAAAGAGCAAAAGGACCGAGAACAAGACGGCAAGCAGGAAGGCCAAGGCCGCCAATTGGGAAATGAAGAAAAAAATGACAGCAGCAGCTGCAATCACCATTCCCACCACAAGCATCAGTGCACCTCTGTTGACAGAGCCCTGTCGCAGTCCGAGTATTTGATAATTTTCACCCATCTTACAAAAACGATAAAACAAATATATGGAATAGGAACGATATAAAAAAACAAGGAACAGTACCCATCACGAGCACCATTCCTATTTTTGTAAAACACTATCACAAATTGTTATGATAACATTCTTAAAAAAGAATTAACTACTACCAAATAAATAGTATATTATAAACCATAGTCACCATTCATGTGGCAAGCCACATACAGCGACAAAGATAGGCACATAAGGGAAGAAACGGTAGTAAGATAGCGCCAATCGCTAAAAAAATACAGTCAAAAGATACAAAATATCGCTTACAAGCTATAAAAAAACGGCCAAAGACGAAGAAAAGTTTTTTGAAAATCAGCCATTATCTTTTACATTTGTATACCGATAAGAATGGAAAACACGCGATGTATAAAAGGATCATACTAGAAATAATTTCATTAGCCCTATGCCTTGGCGCCACAGCCGCCACCACCAGCACCAAGAAAGTCCGCTTCAACCACTATAAGACCAGCGATGGTCTGATATCGGACCGCGTTTTTGCACTCCAACAAGACAAGAACGGCTTTTTGTGGATAGGCACCGACTTCGGATTACAGCGTTTTGACGGGAAGAACTTCAAACTCTACGACAACAACAGCTACAAAAACCTGTGGCGGAACGACCTCTACTTCGTCAAGTACGACGGCGACAACAAACTGACCATTGGGGGCTATAACGGATTCGTGATGGACTACCACATAGCGCAAGACACCTTTGTGGACATAATGCCCCAGGAAATGGAGGCCAACAACTACCACATGGTAAAGGGAGCCTACACCAGCAAGAAAGGCGACCGTTACCTGTTCGCCAACTGCGGCTTTTACAGGCAAGACAAACACAAAGGAAAATTTGTGCCGCTGTTCGACCCGCTCCCCCAACTGAAAACGGGAATAATAGAAGACGTATACCAAGACGGGCGAAACCGCTACTGGCTGGCCTCGGTAAACGAGTTGGCAGTCTACAGCGAAAAGGGTACGTTCATCAGACAATTCAACGTCAGCAAAGACCAGTGTGGCTACCGCACCAGCTTTATGCCCCTAAACGGCAACAAGTTTGCGGTATCGCTACAGACAGACGAGTTGTGGATATTCGACGGCAGTTCGGAACAAGTAAACGAACCCGAGCCTATAAAACTGCCTTTCAAAGACATCTACACGATGGTGACCGACAAAAACGGGCGCATCTGGTTTGCGACCGACGGCGACGGGCTGTGGTATACCGACGACGCTCTCACCAACAACGCCCACTACGTCCACCTTCTGCCCATAGAGAACGATGCGACAGACATACAGAAAATCTACTCGCTGACAGAAGACAAAGACGGAGGCGTTTGGTTCGGAACCCAGAATTCCGGCATCTGGCACATCAATCCCTACAAAAACAACCAGTTGAGATACTCGTCAGAGTATGGTTTTCCGAAAACCGTATGTTCGTCGTTTCTGGAAGACAACACAGGGAACATATTGGTATCGACAGACGGTTGCGGCCTCTACCGTTTATACCGAGACGGCACGTTCTCCCACCATCCACAAGTATTCAACAACATCACCCACTTGTGCAAATCGGCCAAGGGAGAGGTATACGCCAGTACTTGGGGAGGAGGCATCCTTCAAATAGAGCCTTCTTCCATGAGGGGAACCCGCACCATTCCAAGCGGTCTCAGCAACACCAGCAACACCCTGTTTGGAATAGACGCGACCAGCGACGGCGACGTGTGGGCCTGCCCCGGAAACGACGACCTCTACCGCAGAAGTCCGAGCGGACAATGGGAACGGATAGAATTAGGCTACGATTCGCTGAGCCACTGGCCGAACCGGTGGATAATCAGTGTAAAGGAAGGGAAAAACGGAGTACGCTGGATTATAACCACCAACAGCCTTTGGCGTATGGAAGGAGGACAGAAAAAAGCCCTTGTTCCCGACCTGGCGTACGTCCACAGCCACAATCCGCTCACCCTTAACGACGGCGTGTGTGACCAAGAGGGCAACTTCTACCTTGCCACCAACTACGGCATACTGCGCTACCCAGCCTCAGGCGGAAAAGCCGACACACTGGACTACGTGCCACGCAAAAGTTTCCAAACCATACTCATAGACCAAAAAGGAATTCTTTGGACAGCCGGCAAAATGGGTATAGCCGCCATCGACACCAGGCGCAAGACCTTCCATGCGATACCAGCCGACCACACCGGCTTGTCGGAATGCTACTTCTACATAAGGTCGGGATACGTGGCCAGCAATGGAACCATCTATTTCGGCACAAACGGCGGTTTCTACCAATTAGATCCGGACAAGGCATTCAGCACCGACAGTTTGGGCTATTTCGGCTTTTCGAGCCTATACATCAACAAACAGAAAATAACCCCCGGGAACGGGGAACTGGTCCAAGGTCCGCTCAACACGTTGGAACGCCTGACCCTGAACTACGACAGGACGGACGCCAGCATCGGCATAGACCTGGTCGACCACCGTTTCTTCGGGAAGTCGGAGGTCAGTTACCGTTTGAAAGGACTGAACAACGAATGGACCTTACTCCCGACCGACAACACCATCAACTTCAACTACCTGCCAAGCGGCAACTACGTATTGGAAGTGAAAGCAGAGAAAATAGGAGAAGAACAAAATGCGAAAATAATCAGCCTCCCCATCAGGGTTCTGCCTCCATGGTGGGCGACCTGGTGGTTCAGGCTGCTCTTCGCCGGACTGTTGCTAGGGACTGCCTATGTGGTCTACCACCGGCGTGTCCGTCTACTCACCGAACAGCGTAAGACACTGAAAGCCAAGGTTGACGAGCAGACACAGACCTTGCGCAAACTGGTGATAGAGAAAGACCGGCTCATTTCGGTTATCGCCCACGACCTGAAGTCGCCGATGTTCGGCATTGTGGGGGCATTAGAGAACTGGCTGAACAACTACAGCGGAAAGGGCGATAACGGCCAACCCCTTATTGAGAAGACCTACAGTTCGGCCAACATGCTGCAAAACGTACTGCAAAGCCTGGTGGAATGGGCACGCTCGAAAGACAACGACATGGACTACCAACCCACAGAAGTAGACTTGCGGCAACTGGCAGAGAACATGTGCAAACTGCAACAGCCACGCAGCAACAGCAAAGACCTGCACATAGCCACCAGGTTCAACTACAAACATTGTTGCACAAGCGACGAGCGAATGACCAGCACCATTATCAGGAACCTGATTTCGAACGCCATAAAGTTCAGCAACCGCGGAAGCACCATTACCTTGAAGGGATGGGAGCAAAACAACGAATGTGTTTTCCAAATTACAGACGAAGGCGTGGGAATGACCAAGGAGCAGGTGGCACAGTTCAACGAGCACCACCACCTGACCTCGACCAACGGGACCGAGAACGAGAAAGGAACCGGTTTGGGGCTTATTCTGTGCCACGACTATGCGACACGCAACAAGGGACACATAGAGTTGGAAAGCCAGCAAGGCAGGGGCACAACCATCACGCTATATCTGCCTAAAGGGAAAACAGCCGTCAGCGAGCCTGCCGGGCACACTGTAGACAGCACCAGCCTGAGCATCAACAACGAAATACTGCAAGGCAACACGGTTCTGGTGGTAGACGACGACGACCTCATCTGCCAAAACATTGCCGACATACTGCAGCCCTACATGCAGGTCGTTACCGCCAACAGCGGGAAAGAAGCCATCGACCTTTTAGAACGCTGCGCCGTCGACATCATCGTCAGCGATGTGGAGATGCCCGGCATGAACGGCATAGCGTTCTGCAGGGAGGTGAAAAGGAAGAACCAACAGATACCGTTCCTTTTCGTATCGGCCAAGACGGAAGACAACGACCGCCTGGCAGGCTTGTTGAGCGGAGCAGTCGACTATATAACAAAGCCGTTCAGAAGCGAGGAACTGCTGTTGAAACTGAACAACATTCTGATCCTACGCCAGCAAATACAACAAAAATTGCTGACCGAAAAGATGGAGCACCCAACTCCAACCCAGGAGGAACAGGAGGCTGTTGGAGAAAAGCGGATCAACCCGTTCGTCGAGAAGTTTGTCAACGTGCTCGAAGCCAACTACAGCAACAACACGCTGAATGTAGACATATTGGCAAAAGAGATGGCCGTCAGCCAATCGACCCTCGGGCGCAAACTGAAAAGCCTTCTAGGGAAGACCGCCATAGATCTGCTGACCGAATTCCGCCTTAACAAGGCAAGACTGATGCTGAAGGAAAAAGGCGAGGAGACACAAATCAGCGACATTGCCTACAATGTAGGTTTCAGCGACCCGTCGTATTTTTCGAAAAAGTATAAGGAGTTTTTCGGGCACTCACCTTCAGAAACAAACGAATAAGCCAAAAGAAACTCCTTTTCCAAAAAAACAAAACAAATAACACTATGAGCGAAAAAATAAAGTTAGCCGAGGCCCTCAGCCAGCGGAAAGACCTGCAAAAACGCATCGAGCAGTTGAAAGACCGCATTAAGAACAACGTGAAAGTGCAGGAAGGAGATGCCCCGCTGGAAGACCCCAAAGAGCTGGCAGAAGAGATGGACCGCTGCCTAAAACGCCTGGAGTGGCTCATCTACCACATCAACATCACCAACACCCAGACCCAGGTAGAAGGCAAAAGCCTGACCGAACTGATGGCCAGGAAAGAGGTGCTGACCAAATGTATAGAGGCCAAGCGCGAAATAGTCAACCACGCGTCAG
>DGTD01000116.1 GCA_002396385.1 Bacteroidales bacterium UBA4345 | reverse complement strand
GTCTTAATCCTTATTGTGTTGGACTATGGTCACTGAGCAACGAAAAAAAATAAGGTTGAAACGAAAGTGGAGTTGAGTCTTAATCCTTATTGTGTTGGACTATGGTCACTGAGGACGAATCAGTGTTAACAGCGCTAAACACTGCGAGTCTTAATCCTTATTGTGTTGGACTATGGTCACTGAGACTTTCAAGATATTAACGAGTCATGGATGAAACAATTGTCTTAATCCTTATTGTGTTGGACTATGGTCACTGAGTATATGCAATTTTTAGAAAAAATCCAATTGCCTTCGGGTCTTAATCCTTATTGTGTTGGACTATGGTCACTGAGAGTAAAAATTATATTTTACTGTTAATCAGAGAACTGTGTAGACCATATTAGACTTTTTCCCTTAATTTTGCCAAAATTTCTGACCATTTTTTCGGACTGCAAAATTACATAAAATTTCAATATGTCAACGAGCCCTTGGTATATTTTTTACATCATACTGAATATCAATTCTTTAAACAGCAGAATTGACTACAGTCTGCAAAATATACAATCTTGTTCAAAGATATGAAAAATTACAACTTCCGATGCCGAAAAATAGGGATAAGTTTTTACTTCAAACCCGTGTAAACCGCCGCATAAGTCTATGCTTCTTTTTGCGAATTATATGCTTTCCACAAATAACAACGTATTATAAATTTAGTATTTTTGCATAAACAACAGAACTAGATTGACAAAACGACCATTACCCGTTGGCAGAACGTCGTTCGAGACCTTCCGCATACAGGGCTGCCTGTATGTGGACTAAACTGCACAGACATACAGGCTGTATGGCTCCTATGCGCCGTACTTCCTTCACTCTCCGCGCTGTTTTAGAAAAAGTCTGTTTGTCAGTACCATGCAGACCTTCTTCGGAGGTAGAAAAATACCAGAAGAACCATACCTGCGGGCAGAACGACACTTCTGCACGTTCTGAGTCTGAAACCATTAACCTAATTCAACATGGAACTTGTTTTAAACAGTTACGGAGCCTCGCTAAGCCGCGACAACGAGGGGTTCGTCATCGTTAACCAAGACGGCAAACAGCGCATTCCCACCGAAGGCATTCGCAGCATTCAGATCAGCCGCGGGGCACAAATTACCAGCGATGCGGTTATGCTGGCTGTTGAGAAGGAAATAGAGGTGGTTTTCACCGACAAGGGCGGTAACGTTATAGGCCGCATCTGGAGTCCGAAATACGGCTCGGTTTCAACCATACGCAAAGGACAACTCAACTTCACTTTCAGCCATGAGGCGGTGAACTGGATAAAAAACACCATCACCAAAAAAATGGAAAACCAGCAAGCCCTGCTACTGATGATGAAAACCGACGACCCCGCTACCGACAAAATAATAGGCAAAAGCATTTCAAAAATCAACGACTACCGCAACAAGGTGAGCGCACTCGACGGTGAGGTTGTGAGCGACATTGCGGCCACTCTGCGCGGGTGGGAGGGACAGGCCAGCAAAATCTACTTCAACGCCCTTAACACTTTCATTCCTCAAGAATACCGTTTCGAGCAACGCAGCCAGCGCCCAGCTATGGACGTGGCGAACGCCCTGCTGAACTACGGCTACGGCATACTGTACGGGAAAATTGAGGGGGCACTCATAAAAGTGGGCATCGACCCCTATGTGGGGGTGTTGCACCGCGACGACTACAACCGCCCCGTGCTGGTCTATGATGTGATTGAGCTCTACCGTGTATGGGTCGATTATGTGGTCTACACCCTGCTGGCACAGAATGTGGTGAGCGACGCTTACTACGAAGTCCGCGAAGACGGCAGCTACTGGCTGGAAGGGCTAGGACGAAGAGTCTTGATACAAAGTGTAAACGACTACCTCGAAGAAACTGTTACCATTAAAGGCGTGACACGCTCACGCTACAACCAGATGTTCCTTTACGTGCAAGAATTGGCCCAAACCTTCAAAAAATACGAAATATGATAATGGTTGGTAAAAATATAGCCTCGGTGGCCGACAAGATGGTAAAAGTGAAGGAAGACTACCTCTACCAGCAACTGCGCCACCCGAAGTCTGAAATTGAAAACCTGGTGAACCAGCTACGCATCATCTACACCCTCGACCCGAAAATGTACGGCGCGCAGAAAAGGGCACTTCCCTATTTTGTGTGCGGTACGTTTACACCTGAGTTCAGAAAAAAGGAGAACTTTGCCTATACCGAAAGTTTCTTGGTTGACCTTGACCACCTATCGGCTAAAAAAATGAATCTGGAGGACCTCCGCCTCCAACTTTCCAAAGACAGCAGGGTCTTTATGTGCTTTGCCTCGCCCAGCGAGGACGGCTTGAAAGTCATGTTCAAACTGAAAGAACGCTGTTTCGATGCGGGTTTGTACAGCATCTTCTACAAACAGTTTATTGTAAAATTCGCCACACAGTATGGTTTGGAGCAAGTGGTCGACCAAGTCACCAGCGATGTGAGCAGGGCCTGTTTCGTCAGCATCGACAAAAACGCCTACTACAACCCGCAATGCGAGCCTGTGGATTTGAACCTTTATGTTGATACGGCTGACCCGTTCGGCCTGTTCGGCGAAAAGAAGAAAGCCGAGAAGGAGTTGAAAGAGTGGACTGACGAACAAAAGAAAGCTACGGAGAAAAAGCCTGACCCCGAGAAGGCGGTGATGGACCAGATAAAGGAAAAGCTGAAACTGAAGTCCAGCCCAAAAGAGAATAAGAGTGTGTACGTGCCACAAGAGCTGAACGACATTGTGGGTGACCTAAAGGCATATATTGATGCAACCGGCATTACCACAACTGAAATAATCAGCATCCAATACGGGAAAAAGATGCGCTTCAAACTGGGACTGAAACAAGCCGAAATCAACCTGTTCTACGGAAAACGCGGCTATTCGGTCGTCATATCGCCACGCTGCGGAACCGATGAAGAGATGAACAAGCTGGTTGCCGACTTGGTACAGAACTTTATAGACACCTACGATGGGCAAATCTAAAACAGCCGAGGGCTACATTGAAGCACTGCGGAAACTGAAAAACGCAGGCTTGTCGGGCAGTCCCCCTCCCAACCACTCGACTAACGAAGAGGATGGACTGACTTCGCTGGAAGAACGAATCGATAAAATTATAGGGGTAATTAACCAAAACAAACGGCCAAAAGGGAATATGCTGTTTTTTGTAATGTACGACATAGAGAGCAATAAGGTCAGGTATAACATTGTGAAATACCTCGAGCGGCAAGGTTGCATCAGAGTCCAAAAATCTATCTTTTTGGCTGACCTCAGCAACGAGAAGTACGAAGAGATAAGGAACGACCTTACCGAAGTGCAGAGCCTTTACGACAACCATGACAGTATATTAATCTGCCCTGTTTCTACCGAATTGCTCAAAAGCATGAAAGTTATTGGTCAGAACATCAATTTCGACGTGATTGTCAAGAACAAGAATACCTTGTTCTTCTAGAGTGTCGTGTCTGATACACCAATTTTCGCACGCAGGGTACTGCCTTCCAGGCAGCGGTTTGTGTGTGTCCTTACCGGGGGCTGAAGCCCCCGGTTATCGAGGTACAGGCTTCCAGCCTGGTTGACAAGTGAATGGTTCGTGTATGTGGTGGTATGATACTGAGATACAGGCTTCCAGCCTCACATTGTATGTTAAATTAAACACAGAAATCTAGCCAACTGTGTTGGCAATTATGTTTTGCGTGTTTTAGATGTTTTATTCTAAAAAAGTGAATAACCCGTGGAAGCGGTAGTGTTGCTGAGGGACAAGTTCAAAGTCGGATATATGTGTAGTGCGCAGGGTACTGCCTTCCAGGCAACGGGTTGAGTGTGTCTTTACCGAGGGCTGAAGCCCCCGGTTATCGAGGTACAGGCTTCCAGCCTAACAAACATGAAATCTGGCCAACTGTGTTGGCAAACATGTTTTGGGTGTTTTAGATGTTTTATTCTATAAGAAGTAACTTTTTTGCATGTGTTTCTTGTGCAAGAAAATCCGTGTTATAATTTGTTGAACACACCTCTTATTTCACAAACCGTTCAATCTTGCAGGTGTGCTTCTTGGTTTCCTTGTCGTAGTTGATACCCACAAACAGCAGGTTGTCGTAGTAGAGGCCGAGGGCTTGGTTGTAGTTCCGCTCCTTTATCTGGTTAAGGGCGCTTTCTGTGCTCTTGTTGTGTTTCAACTCGATGACCATGGCGGGTATATTCGGCAGATAGGGAATCAGCACCAAGTCGGCATATCCTTTCCCGGTCGGCATCTCTTTGATGAGCGTATAACGGGTGTTGGCGTAGAAATAGGCCAGACAGATGGCGCTCTGGAAGCAGTGCTCGTCGTTGTAGGTCAGCGGATTGGTGATCTGGGCATGGGCGGCATCGAGTGCGGTAGCCACCGCCTCCTCGTTGCCTTTGATGGTCTCGTCGAGCAACCTCTTGGAAGTGTTGATGATGGACATTATGGCGTTATAGTCGTTCTCGTCGTCGATGGCGTTGACCCATTCCATCCGCACTTCCTCGTTTGGAATGCCACATGTGCCGTCCTTGTAGTTATATGACAGGTAGCCCAAGTGGATAAGATAGGTGAAGACGTTGTCTTTGTTGGTGATGGACTTCAGTGTGTTTTGGAACTTGGTCACGTTCACGGGAATCCAGTCCCCCGATATCATACTGACAACATCTTGTCTGATGCCGGAGAAATCCCTCAAAATATAGTCTTTCAGGACCTCGAACGACCCGGTGGCCGACCAGTAGTTGCCCATACGCTTGCGGCTGATGGAGGAGACTACCGATTTAGGGTTGAGCAGGCTCACATCGTCGCTAAGGTCGTAACCGTCGTACCATCGCTCCATCTCGTCGAACGGCATCCCGTACTTGTCGCATAGGTCGTGCACCTCCTCTTTCGTAAATCCGATATAGGGGGCGAACTGTCCGGCATCGAGCATGGTGTACTCCGAAAACTCGTTCAGTTTGCTCTGCACCTTGTCGCGCACAATCGGCATAATGCCGGTAATGTAGGCGAGGGCGAGGGCGGGCCGAAGGGTGGTGTCTTTAAACAGTCCGTTCAAGAAACTGAGGTAGTTGTCGAACAACTCTTGGGGCACGTTCTCACGAACCAGCACATCGTATTCGTCGATAATAATGACGAATTTCTCGTTTAACTTGGCATAAACTTTAAGGATACATTGGTCTATGGAGTCGTCACTGTTGAAATCTAACATAGGAAATTCTTCCTGAAACTCGCCTGCCAATGTTTTGTGGATATCAGCCAACAGTACGTTCTGTCTGTTTCTCTGTATTGAGCGCTGGTACCAACCATTCAAATCCAGTTTAATGACGTTCAGCTTATTCAGGTACTCGTCGTAGTGGGGTGTCTGCCCAATATTCATTTTGCTGAAAATAGGGCGGGTGTCGCAGCCTTTCGAATAGTAGGCAGAGATTAGGTTTCCCACCATACTCTTACCAAAGCGGCGCGGACGAGACATGCAGATAAAGTCATGGTCTGTTTCTGCCAGTTTGTTCAACTCGGCAATAATCAGCGATTTATCAATATATATCTCGTTACGAAGACTTTGTTTTAACGCATCAGCGTTCGGATTCAAATACAAGCCCATGGTGTATTTCTTTTTTATTGCTACAAATATAAGAAAAATTAGGCCTTTATGTTTCTGTTTCATCGATTGGTAAGTAAACACATCGGAAACAATCTCAATCTATATTTGTTTTGGTGCGAGGTACTGCCTTCCAGGCAGCTGGTTGTGTGTGTCCATACCGAGGGCTGAAGCCCCCGGTTATCGAGGTACAGGCTTCCAGCCTCATACTGTATGTTAATAAAAACAGAAGTCTGGCCAACTGGGTTGGCATTATGTTTTAGATGTTTTATTTTAAAAAAGTGAATAGCCCGTGGATGCGGTAGTGTTGCTGAGGGACAAGTTCACAGTCGGGTTTGTGTTTTGTGCGCAGGGTACTGCCTTCCAGGCAGCCGGTTGTGTGTGTCCTTTCCGAGGGCTGAAGCCCCCGGTTATCGAGGTACAGGCTTCCAGCCTAATATTGTATGTTAAATTAAACACAGAAATCTAGCCAACTGGGTTGGCAATTATGTTTTAGATGTTTTATTCTTAAAAGTGAATAACCCGTGTGAGCGATGGTGTTGCTGAGGGAAGAGTTCACAGTCGGGTTTGTGTGATGTGCGCAGGGTACTGCCTTCCAGGCAGCCGATTGTGTGTCATAACCGAGGGCTGAAGCCCCCGGTTATTGAGATACAGGCTTCCAGCCTCATACTGTATGTTAAAAAAACAGAAGTCTGGCCAACTGGGTTGGCAAACATGTTTTAGATGTTTTATTCTAAAAAAGTGAATAACCCGTGGATGCAGTGGTACAGGCTTCCAGCCTAATAATGTATGTTAAATTAAACATAGAAATCTGGCCAACTGTGTTGGCAAACAAGTTTTGCGTGTTTTAGATGTTTTATTCTTAAAAATGAATAACCCGTGGATGCGATGGTACAAGCTTCCAGCCTCATATAGTATGCTAATAAAAACAGAAGTCTGGCCAACTGTGTTGGCAATTATGTTTTAGATGTTTTATTCTAAATTTAGACTTGTGTTAATTGGTGTTTAAGATATGTCGTTCCCTACCACAGAGACCACACCGAAACCGTGGCTGACATGTTTCCCCAATGCGATTTTGTCGGGCAGGGCCAGATTAGCATAGAACGACAGACTGAACGATATGAAAGGGACACCTTTGTAGAGCAGCCGTTTGCTTTCGAAGAGGTCTTTTACCGAAACCTTTATTTCTTCGTCGAGGTGTATGCCGAAGCCCTTGGCCATCGAGATGATGTTGGCAGTCAGCATCCGTTGCAGAAAAGCGACTCTGTCGAGCAGACTATCTAATTTTACGAACAGGCGCTCGTTATCGGAACTGAAAGGGAGCCAGTTGTCAATCGTGTATAAAATAGGGTGGGAAGTAAAACACAAGTCGGCCACCCACATTTGGCTGCTTTCCAATTGAAGCGTACGTCTTTTGGAACCTATATTGATGTCCATATCGGTAAAACGCTCAAGCGGCGTTATTTCGGTCACCCCCTCGTTGATGGCCAAAACCACCCCTTTGTTTCCAATACTTCGGTACTGAACCAGTGGATATCCGTACCTGAGGCTGTCGCCCTGGTGGTTGTGCATCAGAGGGTTCGTGGCGAAATCGGCCATAGAGCACAAGCAAGACCGGAAAAAAGGTATTTCCTTATGAGTAACACGGGTATTGAATTTTATTTCCTTTATAGTGATTTTAGCCATGGTTTTTATATCTGAATCATTAAATAAAATTAGCATATTTTTCTCAAGACAATGCGTTTGTAACGAAGAAAAGAAGACAGATTTTCTGATTTGTGAGGGTAGTATTAGAGAAAAATCCGGTATCTTTGATAGAAATTAAGTTGTAGTTATATGCAACCGTGTGATTTACAGTGAATAATAAAAAATCACAAAAAGACCATTGACGTATTGAAATTATATTTAATTTTGCAGTCCGAAAAAATGCACAATATTTTTGTAATTTTTTTGGCAAAATGTCTTATATGGTCTAACTAGGTTTCTGATTAATAGAAATTTATAATTTTTACTCTCAGAGACCATACTCCAACACAATAAGGATTAAGACCAAAACTTGAATGCCAAACGTATTGGTTTGCACTTTCTCAGAGACCATACTCCAACACAATAAGGATTAAGACAATATTAATCACATTACAGTCATCAACAACTTTATAACCTCAGAGACCATACTCCAACACAATAAGGATTAAGACGTTAAACGCAACACCTTTTCGCCGTCTTCATTGACTCAGAGACCATACTCCAACACAA
>DGTD01000064.1 GCA_002396385.1 Bacteroidales bacterium UBA4345 | reverse complement strand
GGGTGGGCATGCTCCGTTTTTTCCAGTCGAAGAGGGCTGGTGTCGAACCCCAGAATGAACCATAACCCAAATAGAAGTTGGTTGAATTGCCAATGTGCGACAAGGCTGCTTTGTAGTCGATGGTCCCGCTCGAATTGTAGGCTGCGTAACGGGATTGGTTGGCCACATATTTGCCATTTATGTACAGATCGAAACCGTTGCTGTTGTACGATATGGTAACCAATGCCCATTCTTGCTCGGGTATGATGTCCGTTTTTGCACCGTCTGGATGGTTGTAGTCGAACCAAGTGCCGTTGCCGTCGTTATAACCAATGTAGGTGTTGCCGGTCAGATAGTAGCGGCTGGTTATGTTGCCGGGGGCGTTGCAGAACGCCCATAGCGCATCCCACGGGTCGCTGTCCAGTCGTTTTACCCATGCCGAGACGGTGGCTCCTGCCAGTTGCTGGCCTGCGAGCGGATTGATGAAGGTGGTATAGCTGATGCTCTTTGCATCTTCGTAACCGAAATACTGGTGCAACACGGTGCCGTGTTGCGCGTCTTGCTCGAAGCTTGGCCGGATTCCGCTGGCCTGCGCGTTTGCACTACCCACCTGTTGCTCGTTGTAACGGTTGGTCAGGTTGTTGTTGAAATCGTAGTAAGCAACCAGGCCGGTGGTAACGTCCGCCTTGTTTTGCCCGCCTTTCACTATCACCTCTATCGTTTTGCTGTAGGTGAACTCTCCTTTCGTTAGCGAAACGGTAAGGCTCACGGGCGTGTCATGCTCTTGTGGCGTGACGTGGCCTTCGTTATCTATAATTTCGGGGTTGTTGCTGCTCCAGACAACGGCACAACCATTTGTGGTGGTCTGTTTTGTGAAGCCGAGGTCGCCGTATATGTAGTCTCCGTCTCTGAACTGCTGGTTTTGCAAAGTGGCATAATCTTTGGCAATGCAGGCTTTGTCGCTCAGTTTGCTGGCCCAGATGTTCACACCGTTACTGGAACTCATGGCCGTTATTGCCACTACGGGCACGTTGGTGGCATCGAGGCTGCCTGGCACTACAACTCCTTTATAGGTTACATTGTTCAGTGTAAGGCCGATGTAGCTGGTTCCGTCGGTCAGGCTCCATTTGCCGCTGTAGGCGCCACTTACCGTACCGTCGGCGTTCAGGGTTATGCTCACGGGTTTGCTGTATTCGTAGTTGGCGTAGTCGACATTGTATTTGTGTACGATGAGGTTGTAGGTCCCCTCTATTTCTGTTTTGTTGAAGTAGCTTTGCTGGGATACTGTGTATGTGGTGGCCACATCGTTGTCTTTATTGTATTCGTGCGGAGCGGCGGTTATCCATCCGTCTTCGTTGACGAACAACTGGTGTACCCTTAGTTGGTGGATGATGGTTCCGTTGTTCAGTTTGGTGTGGTAGAACAACAAGGCGTTTCCGTCTTCGCCCATCAATGCGCTGTTGTGGCCTTGCGCTATTTCTGCTATGCCCATGCCGGCCCATTGGTAGCCGCCCATCAGTTTCATTCCCCGGTTGGTGGCGGCTTTGGTGCCGTAGTTCATCAGATATTTGTTATAGATGGCGCTTTCACCGGTGTGGTCGGTGTATGGACCGTCTGGCTGCTCTGAACGGAACACACGCATTTCGTAGCCGCCTTCTGGCGAATAGAAACCATACGACATAAAGAGGTAATAGTATTTGCCTATTTTCTCTATATAACTGCCTTCTCCGCTTACGTAGTAGCCGCCTGCTATCTTTTTCCCGAAGTAGGCGTCGGTCGTCACGCTGGCTCCGCGTGTATCGTAATCGCTGGCATACCTGTAGGTGTAGTCGCGCAATCCGGTTCCCTTGTCGAGTTTTATAATGTAGATGCCGCCACTCCACGAACCGTAGTTCATCCAAAGGTCTCCGTTTTCGTCGAAAAATACGCCGGGGTCTATGGCGTGTGGCCAGTAAGTTCCCCATTTCTCGCCTACGTTGTAGCGGGCTGGCAGTGTGTTCTGGTTCCCGATGGCGATTTGCAGGTCGGTTTTCTTATAGTCTGTCGCTGCGTTGCCGGTAACGTTAAATCCGGAAAAAATGACGGGTCCCTGATACTGGAACGGACCTTCCAGGTGGTCGCTGGTGAAGAGAACGATGGCCGAGTTCCATTTGCTCCCGTTCAGGCTCATGTAGTAACACCATTTCTTCAGGTGTGGGTTGTAGATCATGTCGGGAGCCCATTGGTTGCCCTTCACACTGTAATTGTCTATCGCTCCCTGGTAGGCTGGAATATCGAAGTTCCCCCAGTTGACGGTCTGGCCGGCGTAGTTGGTTACGCTGGTCACCTTGTTGGTGCTGTAGGCTTTGTCGTACGAGCAGATGTTCCCATTGACATTGCAAAAGAGTTTGCTGTCTGTCCGCTCGTTAAACACGGGTGTCCAGTTCTTAAAGTCGGTTGTCTTCGCTACATCCATGTGGCTGCCGAAAACGTAGTAGGTCTTGTCCCCGTCTGTGTTGGTGCGGGTAATCGAAGGATCGTGGACAGAACCGCGTGTCCATGACGTGGATGCGTTAATCTTGCTGATTTCGTTTTCGGTAACGGGTATGGATGCACTGCATGACATTGCACCTATTATGCATAGAGTGGTTAGTTGTTGTCTCATATAGCGTAGTTAGTCGTTTCTTTACTTCTGCAAATATAGGTTTGGTGGCTATTGGCTGCTATGAATATCGTTTCAAATTTTTTCCCTTTTGTGTCAAATTGCTTGTCTTTATCCGGCAGGGTATCGGCTGTTTTCTTTCTGCCCGGGGGCTGTCCGTCTATATTGCGAAACCAAGTCTTGCGGCTTGTCTGTTTGTGTCGTTAAGTTTTATATATTTGTGTTTCTTTGTCGTCTGTCTGGTTAACGGAAACAGGAGGCTTTGGCGTGAAACTTTAGTGCCCCATTCCGCTTGACCTGCTTAAAATTTTTTTTTATGGATTTTTCTGACATTTCTTTACATAATAGTGCGGAACTAGAACAACTGGTGCTGAACGTGGGATTCCTGCCGTTCTTCAAGAACAAGATTCCCGGTTTTTCGGTTGAGGAAATGACACCGCGTGAATATTGGTTCAACGATGAAGTTGAAGGTCCGTGGGAGTGGAAAATGAGCATTGTCCGTAATTGGAATTGCGCCTATGGAACCATTTTTGGCGGAAAGTCGGGCTATATCAGTCTCGATTGGTATCCGCACTTGGTTAATTACCGCCGCAGCAAGTTCAACTTCTCTAATGCTCCGTTAGATGCTGACGGAATTAACCGGCAAAAGTTTATCTACGATATGGTAGTCGCTAACGAGTCGATGCTCAGTCGCGATATCAAGCGCGCCTGTCCGTTTATCGATTTCCCTAAGAAGAAACTAACTCCGCAAGAGAAACTTCTGGGAGTGAGGAAGGAAAAGGGAAAAGGTGAGTCGTTCGACAAGGTGATTACCTGCCTGCAGATGGCTACCATGCTGGCTATTGCCGATTTTGAATATGAGTGTGACAAACACGGAAATCCCTATGGGTGGGGGTTGGCGCGGTATGTGGCGCCTGAAACACTTTATGGCGATAGGGTGCTGTCTGCGGCATGCACTCCCGACGACTCTTTTAACAAAATGTTCGAACATTTGAGGCGGCTGTTGCCTGAAGCCGATGAGTTAAGCCTTAAAAAGTTGCTCCTGTAGTGGCCCTGACTATCCGGTTGAAAATGACGGTTGTTTGTCTGCATTTTGGGGACGAAAAGTTGTGATATATCAAATTTTCTTTATTTTTGTGTCAATATAATTCTTTATCAGACTCCTATACATGAATAGACTAAGGCATTTATTATTGTTCGTGGCTGCAATGTGCGCTATTTGTGCACAGGGCGCCGGTGTTGTGCCTGTGGAGTCTGCCGATACGGTTATTGTTGATACTTTTGTCTGCAAAGGCGTCGTTTACGAATTTGGTGGTGAACCTATTTCCGAAACGGGTACTTATGTAAAGACCTATAAATCGTCTATTGGTACAGATAGCACCGTTGTGCTTTACCTGTCGGTTGAAGACTGCGCTTCTTTCTCAAATGTCGACGAGTCTGAAGAGAAGGCTATGAAGTCGAACTTGAATTGCGATAAGGTTATCTCGCCACGTAGCTCTTTCGGCCCTGGTTCCGAAGAAAGAAATCCGGTATGGGTTATCGAGAATATAGAGAAATACAACAATGTGGTCTCTATTTACGACCGTTGGGGAAAATTGCTCTACCAAAAGAGAAACTATTCCAATAGCGACGGATGGGACGGCACTTTCAGGGGATCTGAACTCCCTTCTAACGATTATTGGTATGCAATCAGTTTAGACGATCTCGGGCGGATCTGTTATGGCCATTTCTCATACAAAAAAGACCGCTAATGCAGAACTCTTTTGTCGGCGGTTGGTTTTGAAGCGTCTGGTGGAAAAAGAGGCGCTGGATTAAAGATGAAATGATGGAATTTTGTTGTAAGTTTCCAGTATTTGAACTACTTACGGTTTCCTAATTATGTGTTATACGATTAGAAAAGCTTCGGCCTGCGATTTGGAGGCTATGATGGGCATATTTGATGCCGGAAGGCAAATTATGCGCTCTGATGGCAATATGGAACAGTGGACTGGGGGCTATCCGCAACGGGAACTTGTTTCTGATGAGATTGAACGTGGAAATAGTTATGTGGTGCTTGCTGACGATGGGGTAGTGGTGGCCACTTTCGCCCTGATTTTGTCTGATGACCCGACTTACCGTGTGATTTATAAAGGCCAGTGGACCGACGATGTGTTGCCTTACGGAACTATTCACCGCACTTCCAGCCGTCCCGACTATCACGACGTGGCCCGCCAGTGCTTCAATTATGCCTGGTCGGTCCGTCCGAACCTCCGGGTCGATACGCATGCCGACAACCGTATTATGCAGCAGGTATTGCTGAAGGCGGGTTTCCGTTATTGTGGCATCATTCATTTGGCAAATGGTGACGAGCGGTTGGCCTATCAGAAGGTGGATGCGCTGAACTGCATCTCGCCTTCGTTACTTGACTATGTCGAAACCCACATATTGCCGCAATACGACGCCTTCGACGAGGCGCACCAGCAGGCTCACGCCCGCTCTGTTATCCGTGAGAGTCTGGACTTGGCAATGCGCTATAACGCAAACACCAATCTGGCCTATGCGGTGGCGGCCTACCACGACTTGGGCTTGTCGGCCGGACGTGAACTGCACCATGTTAGGTCTGCCGAAATTGTACGTGCCGACAGCGCTCTGCGGAAATGGTTCTCTGATGCTCAGATTGCTGTGATGGCCGATGCGGTTGAAGACCATCGTGCTTCTGCAAAAAGCGCACCCCGGTCTTTATATGGGCGTATGGTTGCCGAGGCAGACCGGTATATCGATGGCGACGATATTATGCGGCGCACTCTGCTGTTTGGGAAAAAGAATTATCCCGATTTAGGACTGGAGCAGCATTTGTCGCGGGCTAAACAGCATCTGGCCGAAAAGTATGCAGAAGGCGGTTATCTGAGACTCTGGTTTGCCGACTCGGGCAACGCTGCCCGGTTGAAGGCGTTTCAGCAACGCTTGAAGGATGCAGAATGGGTTGATTCTCAGTTGCGACAATTGGCGGGAGAGTTAGGTATATGCTGATTTTTTTTACTAACTTTGCACCGGCTAAATTTAAACTACGTTATGAAAAAAGTATTATTTATTCTTTGTGCTGCATTGAGCGTTCTCTGTTTTAACGCATGTAAGTCATCACAGTCTTCTACAACTACTAACAATGCTAACGGAGGCGTTAGTGCTGACGATATCGCTTATGTCTATTTTGTAAGCGGTGGCGAGTATGCGGGCAAGCAGGTCGAGGTTAAGGTCGACAATTATACCAATTTCACAGCTACTCCGGCTAAGAGCAAGTCTGCTGCGCAGGCTAACGGGGTTGCGGCAGGTTCCCGCCACATTGCCGTCTCTTATAACGGTAAGAACATCTATGACGAGACTATCAGCATTAAGACTGGTGCTAAGAAGTATATTAAACTCCCTTAATCACGGTTTGCTGGTTTTTTACGATATGGCGTGTCGGATAAACTTTCCGACACGCTTTTTTTGGTATCTTTGCTTGTGATTAAATAATGTACCGATGAAAAAAATTAATCTTTTTACAGGCATCGCCTGTGTTGTGGTTTTCCTGGTGGCTGGTCTGCTTGTCGCATTAGGAAAATTTCCGGTTGTGACTGACGAGTCGCATGACCAGCTGAACCAGATATCGTTGTTGTGGATTCTGGCTGTTATGGGGTTGAACTTCTTCGTTTACAGTAGTTCGTTTACTTCTGTTCTCGACAGATTCTATAATGTGGCGCGTATTCTGGCCGCAATTGCCGCTGTGGCATCGGGGGTTAGCTATTTCATTGAATACAGTCTCGATTTCGATGCGCGTTTCTGCTTTCAGTCGTCCATTATCTTGGCTGTGCTGACGCTGGCCTTTTATTTTATGGTCCGTCATTTTGACGACGACATTGACTAACCCAAGAAACGGGCAACGCTGTGCAGATGCGTTGACCTGTTGTTGGTGAACTCTTCTTTTATTTTCGTATCTTTGCGGAAATTTCACTAAACAGTATTATGGCCGAAACATCATTGCTCGACAAACTTACCGACCTCGAGGTCCGTTTTCAGGAAATATCTACTCTCATTACCGACCCGGCGGTTATTGCCGATATGAAGCGGTATGTGAAGCTCAACAAAGAGTATTCCGATTTGGAACGTATTGTCGCATTAAAAAAGCAGTACAAGAATGCTCTTGATAACATCGAGGAGGCGAAGGCGGTTATCAGCTCGGAAACCGATCCGGAAATGTTGGAGATGGCTAAGGCTGAATTCGCTGATCTGAATGCCAAACTCCCACAAATGGAGGAGGATATCAAGCTGGCCCTCATTCCGGAAGACCCAGAAGACGCGCGCAATGCTATTGTTGAAATTCGTGGCGGTACGGGTGGAGACGAGGCGGCCCTATTTGCGGGTGACTTGTTCCGTATGTACTCGAAGTATTGTGAAATTAAGGGCTGGTCGGTCTCTGTTAGCAGTTTTACCGAGGGTACTGCTGGTGGCTATAAGGAAATCGTGTTTAACGTTACTGGCGAAAAAGTTTACGGCACAATGAAGTACGAGAGTGGTGTGCACCGTGTGCAACGTGTGCCTGCTACTGAAACGCAGGGACGTGTTCATACTTCAGCCGCTTCGGTTGCTGTACTGCCAGAAGCCCAACCTTTCGATGTCGATATACAGGAAGGACTTATAAAGTGGGATACTTTCCGCTCGGGTGGTGCCGGTGGTCAGAATGTGAACAAGGTGGAGTCGGGTGTACGTTTGCGTTACCCCTGGAAAAGTCCGATTACAGGACAGGTTGAGGAAATTCTTATTGAGTGTACCGAGACCCGCGACCAACCGAAGAACAAGGAACGGGCCCTTACCCGTTTGCGCTCATACATTTACGACCGCGAGCACCAGAAATATGTCGACGATATTGCATCGCGTCGTAAGACGATGGTCAGCACCGGTGACCGGTCTGCCAAAATCAGAACGTATAACTATCCGCAGGGGCGTATTACCGACCATCGCATCAATTATACTATCTACAACCTGCCCGCTTTCATGGACGGTGAGATTCAAGATTGCGTCGACCACCTCATTGTGGCAGAAAATGCCGAACGGATGAAAGAAAACGAAATGTAATTCGTTTCTCCGTTTTGCTTTGTCATTTTTTTCGCTTATTTTTGCACTCGCAAAAGGCCGCTATAGCTCAGTTGGTAGAGCGCCGCATTCGTAATGCGTAGGTCGCGGGTTCGAGTCCCGCTTGCGGCTCTTTCTTAACGTGTCAAATCCTCTTTGGCACGTTTTTTTATTGAGGTTGTATCTGATATGGCTTTTGAATGTGTTTTGCCTCGTATCAGGTCTTTTGTCGTTTAGGAAAATGAATGGGAGAATTCTTGTATTTGATAATATCAAATACTTTTTGATGGTATTGGTGATTTATGCGCATCTTATGAATATAGGGTGCGATATACCTTGGGATTTGTACAAATTTATTTATTCCTTCCATATGCCTCTTTTCGTGATGGTGAGCGGCTATTTTACAAACAGGGATAAGAATGCTGGAGATTTTTTCAGGGCAAACCGCAATTTGGGGGCGCTCTTCTTGATTTTCAGCCTGGTTGCTGCTTGTGTGAATGTGTGTGTCTACCATAAAACCGCATTCGATTCTATTTTTGTACCGCAGTTCGCGTTGTGGTACCTGCTTTGCCTGATTTATTGGAGGACGCTTGTCTATTGCCTGCCTACAAGAGTGTTGAAGTCCCTATGGTTTACAGCGCTGGTTTTTGCCATCTCTTTGCTGCCAAGTTTCTTTCATCTGAATTATTTCGCCTTGTCTCGCTGTCTCGCTTTCTTCCCCTTCTTTCTGGTGGGCTGGCTTTGTCGCGAAAACCAATGGTTGTCTGTTCTAGATAAATGGGGAAGTAAATATAGTTTGGCGTTTGTGTTTGGTTCGGTGGCCTGTTACTTTGTCGCAATCAAAATACCTCCAATGGTTTATTGGGGGTTTGAAACGGTTCCTGCTCCTGCCCCGGCAGTTCTGCTCTACAAGTTAGGGGCTTGGTGTGTCGCCTTTGTCTTGTCTATAACTGTTTATTTGTTTATGCCAAAGAATGTGGGAGTGGAAGAAGGAAAGTATACGTTGTTCTACTATTTGTACCATACGGTTCTTCTTTTCCCGTTTTTCGATTATGCTGTCAGGTATTTGCCACACCATTATCTGGCCAGTCTGTTAGTGTTGGTCTGCCTTATGGCTACGCTTTTTGTGCTCAGAAAGGTTCGTTTGTTGAGTGGGTTGCTTCGGGTGGGAAGGTAGACGTTCCTCCTTATAAACCACAAATCACGTGCTGGCGTAGTTGCTCCTTCCCGAGTGCGGTACGGACGTAGTCGTAGTCGCATCCGCCCTTTTGGAAGAGGTCTGTCAGTTCCGATAGCCGTTGCCAGCGAAGGTGGCTGAGCAGGGTGCCCTCTACCCAATAGCTGAATCTGGTCTCCGGACTAAAGTGTTCCAGCCGGCGCATACGGGTGTACAGCCCAACACCGTCAGCGGCATCGTGCCAGAGGTCGACAAAAGTGAAATCGCATTTCTGCTTGGGCAGTATGTTTTCCGCATAGTGGAATGCGTCGTCTCTCACAATGCTGATCTTGTCTTTATGGCGCATTTGTGGCCTGGTTATCTCTTCAAATAAGGCAATGGCGTCAGAGTCGCGTTCAACCACTGTTATGTGTTCCACCTCGTCTTTCTCGCTTGCCATATAGGCAAAGTAGCCCAAACCGAGGCCAAAGGCGGTTATCTGTCCAGCCGAGGCGTCAACAGCCGGCTGTATCGTCTCCACCTCGTTAGGCTTTGTACTCATCCATTCCCTGCCGTCTTCCATCACCGCAGGAAAAGAAAACGGTTCGCTGAAAAATCCTATTTGCGGTATCTCTTCCAAATTGTTTTGGCAAATCACGTCACGCCAGATAAAGGCTTCGTAGGCTTTATAGCTTTCCGTGCCCAGTTGCCAGCGACCGTGCCGCCGGTTAGGTATATGGATGTTCTTGTAGAAAGCGTTGTTGGCGTATTTTGCGGGAGACAACCGGCTGATGGAGGGCTTTATGTAATGCTCGTTGTAGTAGCGGGCTTCGTCTCCCTCCTCTTCGTTTACACCAAGCGCAGCGGCAAACAGCAGTTGGAAGACCGTCAGTTCGTCAATGTGGAATTCGGTAGTCATTTCGGCCACCATGTCTGTTGTGATGTAGTCGGCACATTGGTCAAGATAAGTGCTGTAAGTGTCAAATATATTGAAGTTGCGGTCTCTGGTCTGTAGTAGGGAACGCATTTTTTGTATGTCGGTTGCTTGCATGTTCTGTTTGAGTACTGGGGGCGACTGCTATGAAGCCTCTTAACGAAAGAAGTATAATTGAGTTACATATGGGGAGTGGCGTTTGCACGTAAGTGCAGTCATCTAACCTCTTCACCGCATTCCCGGCAAAGGTAGGTATAAATGGTGCAAAATAAAGCGTTTCCTCACCTTGAAATAGCGAAAAAAACTGGATTTGAAACTTTTTATAAAACTTTGATACACAATACTGCGTTTTCTCCTCACACTATATGGATGTGGGTTGGGAAACTATTCCCTGCTCCTTATCGGTAAAAAACGCCCTGATACGAGTCAAAAAAGCGCAAAGATATAGTTTTTTACCAAAATGTTAATCATATAAAAAAGATTCAAAAGAGGTCAGAATAATACAAAATATATGATTTTGTTTAATGAATTGAATAAAATCAGCTAAAAATATGTTAAGTCATTAAATAAATTGTGCATTTGTCGCCAGTTTTAACAACAACGGCTTGATTAAGCGAGGGCAAAACGGAACTTGCTACTGTTTTGCCGAACGTGAAAACGGCTGATTGAAATTTAATAGAAGATGGATAAACTGCTTTTGAAACAAATTCTTCGTGAGAACCAGCAGGAAGTTGAGCGTTATGTCGTCGAGCCTCGAAACATTCAGCTCAACGGATTTCCATGCAGAGTTCTCGTTGGTGTGCGTTGGGCAGGAAAGTCCTATATGCTCTACCACAGCATACAGCAGTTGCTAGCTGAAGGACATAAGTGGAACGATATGCTTTATCTGAACTTTGAGGATGAGCGTCTTGATGGTTTTACGGCCGGTGACTTCAACCTGTTGTTGGAGTGCCATCAGGAGATGTATGGAAAGCGTCCTATGCTCTTTCTCGACGAGATACAAAACATTGATGGTTGGCATAAGTTTGCCCGTAGGATGGCCGACACCCAATACACAATTTACATCACCGGCTCGAATGCCAAGATGCTCTCTGGTGAAATCAGTTCCACACTAGGCGGACGGTTTCTCACCACAGAGGTTTTCCCCTATAGTTTCAAGGAGTACCTTTCAGCCCATGAGGTGCCGACTGATGAACTTGACCTGTTGACTACCGAAGGGCGTGCTCGTGTAGTTCGTTGCTTTAATGAATATCTGAACTATGGAGGTCTGCCTGCCGCGGCACATCTTCCTGCCAAGCATGACTATTTAAGCAGCGTCTACCAGAAAATATATATGGGAGACGTCATCGCCCGCAACAAGATTACCAATGTGGCTGGTATCCGTGTGTTGGTCAGAAAAATGGCAGAGAGCGTTTGTCGCCCTATCTCATACAACCGCATCAACAATCTTATGTCGAGTGTTGGGGGCAAACTCAGTTTGGCAACCACCATCAAATATGTGAATTATTGTGAGGAGGCATGGCTGCTACTGCGCCTTCGAAACTATGCGACCACCCTTGCTGAAAAAGAGAGTAACAGCAAATACTACTTTATCGATTCAGGCATACTTGGACTCTTCCTAATAGACAAAGAGGCTATGTTGCTGGAAAATCTCGTTGCTCTGCATTTGTTCCGTTCATACGGCTATGACCCTGACAACGAGCATGTGTTCTTTTATAATGATAAGTATGAAGTGGATTTCTATATCCCTGATGATGAACTGGCCATACAAGTAAGTTACTCTCTTCGTGATGAGGAAACGCGGAAACGTGAGGTGGAGGCACTCAAGAAACTACCAAAGAGACTATCCTGTAAGCGCCGCATCATAGTAACCTTTGACGAGGAGGAAACCATATCCGATTCTTTCGGCACCATTGAGGTTATCCCTGCTTGGAAATGGTTGATGGATATATAATCAAGTGTTTGTACTTTCATTTTCTTTCGAAATACAGCCTTTACCGATTAAAGCCGTTGAACGCCGATATTTTCGTCGTTCCCATTGGTACGTGGAAAAAAACGGTTCGCTGAAAATGGCGCAAAACTGACTATAAAAACAAAGTCTCGTTTTAACGTATGATTTATTCCTCCGCCAAATCCTCAATCTATATGAAAACCCACACAAAAAAATGGGAATGATTTTCACCATTCCCATTCTTCCACTTTCTTTACTTACCACTGGAAGCCTCCGCCCCAGCCGCCTCCGCCTCCTCCACCGAAGGCACTGCCGTTGCCGGTAGCGGTGCTGACCTCGTAGCTGGTGAAGCCGTTTAAATTAATGTTTTGTGCAGGCGTGTACAATCCGAAGCGGCCGTCAAAATAGTCCATAGCCCCGTTGAAATTGTTGCCCACGTAGAACTTGTAATTTTTTACGTCTGCGTTATTGGCGCATACAGCCCCGCTCTTCTTGTTGTTGGTGGTAGGGTTTAGTGGCATTTTGAGCGCGGCTAGTACCTGCCCCGCATTATTGGCAACTACAATATATTGCTCTGCTACTATCGAAAGGTCGTTGTTATAGATATGTCCTTGCGACTCTACTGGAATCGATTCGTTAAACATTCCGTTGCCTCCCACTGCCAACACGAATCCTCCTTTGTGCTTCCAGCCTGTGTCTGTGTCAAGAGGTGAGTTCAGCGAGTGGCTTTGTGCAACAACGGTTATACCTCCCGAAATAATCATATCGCCGTTCGAGTCCAGTCCGTCGCCCATACACTGTGCGTAGTGGATACCTCCGTTCACGTAGATGTGCACGGCCGAAGAACTTTCCTTGCCGTCGGTTGCGTTCCAAGCGTCGTCGTCAGCTACCACGTAGGTGCTGCTTTCCTCTCCGAATGTGATGATGGCGCCAGATAGCGCCTCGTATGAGGCCGGCACCTTTAAGTATCCGCCCAGGATGTCGAGCTTCTGTTTGCCAAAGACGCCTTGGTCGTATGGAGCGTTCACTTCAATACTACCGCCGTTGATGGTGACTTCAGGCGCCAGTATACCCGTATCGTAGGCATAGATGTCGACTGTTCCACTGTTTATAACCACCGACTTGTCAGCCTTGATGCCTTTTGGTGAACCATGGGCTTTGGTCCGGTTTCCCTCTATGGCACCTCCATTAATGGTGTAGGTCTCGTTTTTACGGCTACCGGCTGCTATCGAGAGGACGTAGTCGTCGTCGTTTCCGCCCTCTTTGCCAAGTGTGATGTTCCCATCGCATATCAAGCCTTTACCCTGCGTTGCGGTAAGTTTGTTGTCGCCACCGGTTATGGTAACATTCCCTTCTACTTTTACGGCCTTGGCTGAGGCATACTCGTACGATGGTTTCGAACTAGTCTGTCCCCATGGATTCCAGCCACCGCCGCCACCTTGTTGGTTGTTGTTCGAACTTTTTGTGATGTAGTAGCCGCCCTCTACGGTTACCGCCAGTTCACCATCGGTAATGGTCAGGTCTCCTTTAGTTTTGATGCCTTTGGCCAGCATAGCGGCTTCTCCAATGTTTATGGTGCTCTTTCCGCCAGAAATGGTGACGTTCCCGTCGCATTTGATGCCCATGCACGAAACGGTGTCGTGGTGGGCGGTCTCGTCGTAATGTTTGCCGCTTAAGTCCACCGTGAAGGAACCGCCTCCAATTGCAACGTTCTTCTCACAGTTGATAGCTTTGGCAGCTACACCTTCTCCTTTTATAACAAGGTTGGCTTCGCCTGAAATCTCCACATCGCCGGCGCAGGTAACGCCGGCGTTATAGCGGTAGTCGTTCGGATCGTCTGTACACGGCTCTTTCGCACTAAGTGTTATTTGTGTAGAACCTCCTGAAAATGTGGTTTTTATATTGGCCTTGATGGCTTTTGAACCTTTACCGGTAATGTCGGCAACCAGTTCTCCGCCTTCTATGTTTATTATGCTGTCGCACTTGAGTGCCTTTGCATCGTCTGACGCAAGTTTAACCGAGACCTTTCCGGCAGCAATGTTGATGATTTCGCTACAGTCAACACCGTCGCTTTGGGTGCCTTCAATGGTCAGATTGCCCCCATACACTTCCAAACCATCGGCGTTGATTCCGTCTCCTTTTGCTTGAACTATAGCGAGCCTACCGCCATATAGTTCAATTCGCTTGGCCGAGTTGATGGCGTGCTGTTTCAAGCCGCTGATTGTTAACTCTCCCTCGTTAGCGGTGCTGTCTTTGTCAATTTTCAATTTCGATTTTGAGTAGAAAGCCGCTTTCAGTGTGTTGTCTCCACTGTCGGTGAGTGACGATTTACCCCTTAAATGCAGATTTGCCGCATACGATTCATCGTCAGCGCCTTTGTTTATGACTATAGGCGCGTTTTTACCCGATAGCGACAGGTTGTCGAAAACCAGCGTGAATCCTCTATCGGGGGTGAAGTCGAAAGATCCATCTGTCGACGAACCAGACAAATAGTACACTATACCTTTCTTGTCTGCATGAGACAAGATGCTTACTGCCGCTCCATCGACGTGTGTCTCTACCAAGTCTTCTCCGTACGGATTCAGAACCGTGGCTGTTCCATCTTGGTAGGTGATGAAGACGGTGTCGCCCATACCAAGGCTGAAGGTTGCGCTGTCGATACCTGCTATGTCGTGAGACCAGTTTTTGCCGTTCCCCTCTACTGTAACTTTCCCATTTTTAAAGCGGATGGTGTCTGTTTCCGATATTTGGAATATCTCTGTGCCTAATGTGCCCAAGTGGAATATAATCGATTTCTGGGCATAGAGGAACAAGCACAGGCATATTGAGGTTAAAAGAAATACAACTCTTTTCATATTTTGCTGAATTTAATGTAAACGTTGCCGATTTGGAGGAAGTAGATGCCAGGTGTGAGCGACTGTATGTCTATTTTGCCACCATTGGTTATCTGGCCGGTTTTCACAATGCTTCCGTTCGCAGAGAAAACATTGTATGGATAGCTGTTCACAGTTGGCAGACTGACGTTGAGATAGTCGGAAGACGGATTCGGATATATTTCCAGAGAAAGAGTTCTATTCCCGATGTTATGGCTAGCAGTCTCTTCGCTAAAGAATAACAGCTTGTTTATGTCGGCTAGCTTGAACTTTGCTAGTTGTTTGTTCTCGCCGTTTTCCGATGTCTCTATAACCAGGTTGTTGCCCGAAAAATACATTTTCCCCGAATCGTACATCTCGTACGTGTTCAAGCCTTCCTTTGTTTCTACCGAAATCTTAGCCGTGGGATTTTCTCCCCATGCGTTGCACACAAGGGCTAGCGCCAATACCGGAAGAATGGTTCTAATGGTTTTCATACTACTAATTACTAAATTGGTTTCTTACTGCAGGTGAAATCACATAACGTTGTGTTCGTGGAGGGCTGCCGTGAAAATTCGGCACCTTTTACCAACCTCCTCCTGTGTGTTTCTCAAGTATAATTCAAACATTCTTTAGTAGTTCAACTACTAAATCGGTTGTAATATTACGATTTATTTCCCATTGCAAGCGTTTTATTTAAACAAAATGCTGTTTTTTTTCAGTAATGGACTTTTTTACATGAAAAAGAATGCGTGGCAGAACCTTCATCGGCATATCTGGCGGGGAAAAGGTGATAGGGCTTAAATATCCGTTCTAAAAAAAGAAGTTTCCCACCAGTTGGTGGAAAACTTCTGCGTTTAATCCAGTTTTTCTATAACAGGGTTGAAGCCACTGTGCGTCTATTTTATAACGGGGTGACCGTTGTCGTCAATGCCGCCCCATCTGCCAGTTGCCATTGCCTCAACCATTTCTTGCCTGAGGCAGATCGATTTTCCGTTAACAGGGTTGACACATATGCCGTCAAAAGGTTCCATCATTTGGCTTAGTTCCTGCATATATACAGATCGAATACCCATTCTTCCTTGTTTTAATTCGGTTTTTCCCATGGTGATTTTATCGGTAAAGATCACAATGAGTTTCATGTTTCCAGCAACAAGCGGCTCTATTTTGAGGGTGGTGTTGTCCCCGTTTTTCTCAATGCCGCAAGGCATAAAGAGGGAGACATTGTTCAAATAGGTGCAGTCGCCTTCGGTGACGGCTCTGAAAAAGCGGTCGGCTACCGAGTTGAGTGCCTTCTCAACTGGTATTGCCGGTTCTGTCCGATTCAGGTTGGCGGGTTCTTCGCACTGGTCCATTCGGTCTTCGGCGTCGTAACCCTCCCACTTCATAACCAGTTGGTTGTTTTCCACTCTAACATGGCAGGGCGGTATGTTGCCGGAATTCCCCTGTTGGCATTCTTGGGCCTTGTTCATCATCACTTCCGCTATCAAACTTTTCAAAATAGCCTTGTATTTCTCGTGTGATTCGGTGGTGTCTATGGCCTTTTTCTTTTCTGGTGAGCTACCTTCAATCGCATATTCGGCATTCTCAAAGCGTGGATTCATATCGTTAAAACGGAGCACGTCGCCTTCTAAGGTGTATCTGCCAACCAATGTTACTATCACGCGGTATTTTTCTTTCATGTCGTCGCCCTTGTCAATTACTTTGGTCGTGTCGAATTGTCGGAATACACGGCCATCGTTGTCAAGGGTTAGAATATCGGAGCATATAGCGTATGCGTTAGCACTGATTCTTCCGTCGCGGTTCGCTTTCCATGAACCGGTAATTGTTTTTGTTGCCATAGTTCTTGAAGTGTGTTTGTACTATTAGGGTGTTTTACGTTTGTAAGAACACGGACCTAGATAGAGAGGTTAATACTTTTGTTTATAATATTGATTTCCGTATTTTGTTGTTAATTTTCTTGCAACAAAAGTAGGGTGGTTTTTTATATTGAAAAAGAGCAAAAGCGACCATAAAAGTGAGCAGAATAGATTTTTTTCTGCTATTGTAATTATTACTGTTTTCCTGATAGGTTTTCTGTGAGGCTAAGGTATCTCTTTCACTATTAAATTTACTCCTAGACAGTTCCTTCTGGCTCAGGTATAATTTTTAGCGCAATGGCAGCACAGGCTTCCGCATCGGCCAAAGCGTTGTGGTGGTTTGAGAGTTCGTAGCCACAGGCATGGGCCACGGTGGGTAGTTTGCAATCGCCTAAACTACGGCCAAACGTCTTCCGGGCTTGCGATAGTGTGCAGTAGAAGTCGTCGTATATGTAATCCATCTGGTACATACGCATAACGGCTTTCAAACATGTCTGGTCAAAAGCCTTGTTGTGTGCGACAAGTGGCAGACCTTCCAATTTTGGCGCAATCTGTTTCCATACATCCGGAAAGACGGGGGCGTTTCTGGTGTCATCCTCGTTCAGCCCGTGCGTCCTTGTACAGAAGTAGTTGTAGTATTCGGGCTCTGGTTTTATAAGACTGTAGAAACGTTCAGTCTCGATACCGTCGCGATAGATGACGATACCCACACTGCAAACACTGGTAGGCTCGTTGTTGGCGGTCTCAAAGTCGATGGCGGCAAAGTTTTTCATGACTTGTTTCCCTGTATATTTATCGGATATAGATGTCAAGGCTGACAGGCAGGTGATCGCTGTAACCGCTGGTCCAAGTGTTGCCTTTGAAACCACGTTTAGGAGAATAGTAGCCATTCTTCGACTGGGTCAACAAGAACTGCTCGTGGCAGATGTGGCTGCTGTAAGGGGTCGTGAAAAGGCGGGCGTTTTTGTCTAACATGCCGCCATCTACAATCATGTGGTCCAGCACATCCCATTTGCCGCCATACTTATGGCTGCCTATGTTGTCATTCCCGTCGTAGCGGCTGGTCAGGTCGCAGAGGGAACCTTTCCCCTTCGATTTGTTATAGTGATTTACTTTCAGAACGTTCGCTAAAGCGGCTTGTGAGTGGGTGCTGTTGAAATCGCCCATCAGCACAATGTTCGCCCCGTCTTCTGCTTTGCGCAGACTGTCGACTATATGCAGGACAGCCTTTGCCGCGGCAATGCGTTTGTCTTCGCTCTCAGTCTGCCCCTCCCGCATCGATGGCCAGTGGTTGACAAGCACGTGCAGCACACTACCGTTTTCAAGCTGGCACTTGGCATACAGAATATCGCGTGCGCGGTTTTTGGCGCTTAATCGTACAGGAATCCATTTCTGGTCCAGCAACTTTATTTTGTCTTTATTGTAAAGCAGGGCTACGTCAATACCCCGTTTGTCTGGACTGTCTTTGTGCACATAGCGGTAATTGGCAGGTTTAAGCGCATCTTGATTGCGTAGGTCGTTCAAGACTGTCTTGTTTTCCACCTCTAAAAGACCTACTATGGCGGGTAGAGTGCCGTTGCCTGCCGCCCTGATAGCTTTTGCCACGTTAATCAGTTTGATTTTGTAACGGCCTTTGGTCCAATTTTTTTCTCCGTCGGGCGTGAATTCGTCGTCGTTGGTGTTCGGGTCGTCTTCGGTGTCGTATAAGTTTTCGCAGTTGTAAGAGACAAGTCGTAAACGTTCGGTACCGCTTATTGTTTCAGGCTCGTCTTTGTCGTTTTGCATGTCGGTAATGGCTTGTTCCGCTCCTTTGCAGACCCTTATCTCTTCTGGTTGTACTTCTGCCTCTTCTGCGAATTTCTGAGGGGTTGAAGGTGCGTCTTGGGGAGCGACCGTGCAACTGCAAAGTGTCGCACACGTCAGTAGCCTTATCAAATGTTTGTGTACTTTCATTTTTTACTTCGGTTAAGTAGTTGTCGCCTGTCCTCAGTTTTATTTCCCTGACTTTTCTCCCTCGAAGGTGTATGCGCCGGCATCGGTCTTCCCTTTCTGACGTATGTTCCCGTCAAGGTCTGTCGCACATTCAGGGTACACTTTCACCAGCGTTGAATCGCCTATGTTACGGGCGAAACTGATGCTGTCGATGTGGAAATCGTAGTAGTATTTGGGGCGGAAACTAAAACCCGCACTTTTGTTGAATAGGCATTGTTTATAGAAACTGGCTGTGTCTTCACTTGTTGTGTTCACAAGACTGTTGTTGATGCTGTAGGTACACCAGTCGGAACCGTCTACCTCAACCTCGTTGCTTGAACTGCCGTTTATGATGCAGTTGTTGAACTGAGCGTTGCTGATGGGGCGCTCCTCACTGCCTTGAAGTACTAGCGATTCCTTGAAACGGAGGGCCGAAACACTGTTCTCGCTCAGTGTGCAGTGGTTGAACAGAAATTCTCCGCCTGCAAGAAACACGTTTTGTGAACCTCCATTGGCAAATACGCTGTTGTATGCCTTTACGCGCGCATTCCATACTTTTAGATTTCCTCTTTTCGAGGTGCGTATGTCACTGTTCGCAATTGTCAGACGCCATTGGTTGTCAACAATTTCTGCGGTGTCTATTTCTATGCCGTATGTCGCACCGCGCATCAATACGCCCTCCATAATATTGTTGGTGCTGGTCGACATGAAACGGATGCCTTCCCATTGTCCATAAATGTTGGTATAAGGCAAACCAGGACTCAGTTCGTCCAAACGGTCTCCACTCAGCAAAACCATATCGCTTGCGTTCCCGCGGATGTCGATTTTTCCTGCCACCGAGAGAGAAGCGCCTCTGTGGAACAGTATCTCGGTGCCGGCTTTAACGGTAAGGGTTGCGCCTTCTGCCACTTCCAGTTTTCCGAAAACAAGGAAAGGTTGCACGTTGGTCCAAACCGTGTCTTTTTCTATGGTGTAATTGCGAAGGACGACTGCGTTTTGCCCGACAGCATTCAAAATGATACGGTCTTTATTCCCGTTGTAAGTTATAACAATCGAGTCGTTGATTAAAACAGGTTGCTTGTCTTCGTTCTCTTTCAGGTTGGCCCTTACAAAGATGAAGAGGCTGTCGCCATTGAGTAACTCCAGGTTGTTGATGCTGGTGCCCGAACGCCCGTCAACAACCATTTGGAAACTGTTTGAGGCAGAACGTAGCTCTACGTTCCCAATTTTGAGGTCCTCGCCACTGTTGTTCCATACTTTGATAGTGCGTGTTGATGTAGCCTGACCAGTAACCAAAGGCTCGAATTTGACCGAATCGGTTGAGTACGACAAGCGCAGGCGGCCGTCTGTGCTAAAGTCGGGTTCGTCTTCGCAGGCGGTTAGCAGCAATGTTGCTGAAAGAACGGCTATAAGTAGTCGGAGTTGTTTGGTCATTCTTCTATGGCGAATTTTTCTGGGTATTTGCCTTTTATGTCGTTGTCTACATACCAGCGCTGTATGGCTTTGATGTCTTTGTCGGGGTCTCCGGTTATCTCGGCCTGGTGGCTGACATAGACGCGCTTTCGCCCGAAGTCGAGGGCAACAATCACAATGGGAATGTTTGCTCCCTGGGCAATATGGTAGAAGCCGCGCTTCCATCTGCTGTTGCGGCTGCGGGTTCCTTCTGGAGTGATGGCGAGTTGGAAGGTGTCTCGTTTTTTAGCCTCTTCAACAATGGCATCGACCATCTTTTTGTCTTTTTTGTCGCGGTAAACAGGTATGCCGCCTATCGGACCAAAGAACAGGTTGAAAGGAAAGCGGAACCAGTCGCTTTTGATTAAAAAATTCGGACGTACGTTCCCCAACGATGTGTAGCCGATTTTGCCAATAAAGAAATCCATATTGCTGGTATGGGGTGCTACACAGAAAATACATTTTTTGGGTATTTCTATCTTACTTTCTGCCGTCCAGCCTGTAACTTTAAGTATTAGCTGGCATATCTTTTGGGAAATTCGCATATCTGTATAGTTTTTTGTCCTTGTGTTTACTACATCTATAACGCAAATTTAACCATTTATTTTCTTAAACGGTTGCTTTTTGATGCTATTATTAAGTGCGTTTTGTTGCTTCTGTTGCTGTCTTAGGGGTTGTACTTCTTCCTTTTTCAATAAGTGTGGGCTTGAGACTTATTGTTTTTGTATATTTACTGAAAAAATAAAAAAAAGTAACGCAATGGCTTTAATTAAAAGTGTACGTGGATTTACTCCTAAAATTGATCCTTCCGTTTATGTGGCCGACAATGCTACCATTATCGGTGATGTGGAAATTGGCCGGGATTGCAGTATATGGTTTGGTGCTATTCTTCGCGGCGACGTTAATTCTATACGTATAGGCAACCACGTGAATATTCAAGACGGTGTCGTGTTGCACACCCTTTACCAGAAATCAAAGGTTATTATCGGAGACAATGTGTCGGTTGGACATAACGCCATAATTCATGGCGCAGTTGTGCACAACAATGTGTTGGTAGGCATGGGGGCTACTATTCTCGACAATGCGGAAATAGGTGAGAACTGCATTATTGCTGCCAATGCTTTGATCAAAGCGGGTGAGAAGGTGGAGCCGAACTCTATCTATGCCGGTGTACCAGCAAAAAAGGTGAAAGACATCTCTCCTGAACAAATCGAGAACATTATTAAGCGTACTGCCGACAACTACCACCTCTATTCAACTTGGTTTAGGGAGGAAGATGCCAAGGAACAAAACTTTTTTGAAGACAACGCACAATAAGTTTATGCGCTTGTTATAAAAGGAGAAAGCACAACCCTGCAACTGTGGGGCTGTGCTTTTTTATGCTTTAATTCAAACCTTTTGGCAGAAGCAGACTGCTGTCGCCATAACTGAGGAAACGGAAATCGTGAGTGAGCGCATAGTCGTAGATCCGCTTCCAATCGTCTCCCACAAAGGCGGCCACCAACAGCATAAGGGTGTTTCCCGGTTGGTGGAAGTTGGTTACCATGGCCTTGACAACTTTGAATTCGTAACCAGGTGCTATGATAATCTGTGTTGAGCCCTTCAGTGCCTGCAACTGGTGTTTGTCGAGGTAGTCGAGAATGGCTTGTAGCGACTCTTTGACTCCTATGGTGTGTCCTGCCTCGTAGGGCATCCACTGGGTTACTTTCAACTCGTCGGCGTGCAGATCTATGTTGTCGTGAAGCATTGCGCCAAAGTAGTAGAGGCTTTCCAGAGTGCGTACCGATGTGGTGCCGACCGCTATAATGCTGCCTAAGAATTTCAGTATGTGGGCAATGGTGCTGCGTTCAACGCTAATGACCTCGGTATGCATCTGGTGGTCGTTCAAGGTCTCGCTTTTTACTGGTTGGAAGGTTCCTGCTCCCACATGAAGGGTGACCTCGTCACGCTCAATTCCCATATCGGCAAGTTCGTTGAACTCTTTTTCTGTAAAGTGCAGACCTGCTGTAGGAGCAGCCACACTGCCCTTTATTTTTGAATAGATAGTCTGATAGGTGGTTTTGTCGCTTTCCTGGGTATCGCGTTTCAGGTAGGGGGGGATCGGTAAAACACCGCAAGCATCAAGAATATCGGCCCAGTTCACCGTGTCGTCGTCCCAACTGAAGTCAATCAGCATGGTGCGGCTGTTCTCGCCGTGGCGGTCGGCTCTTAGCTCCATCTCTTTGCCGCGTACGGTTACGGGCAGCGTCAGGGTTTGCTCGTTTTTCCAGCGCTTGGCGTTCCCTACCATACACTCCCAAACGCAGTGGCGGGTGGCTACAAAAGCCAGCGCATAGTCGTTAGGCTCGTGCGGACTCAGACAGAACACTTCGATGTGAGTGCCGGTTTCTTTGCGGAACATGAGGCGTGCCTGAATAACCTTGGTGTTGTTCATCACCATCAGCATACCTCCCCGCAGGTGGCTGCTGATGTTCTTGAAGACGTCTTCAGTGATTTCCCCTTGGTTGTAGACCAACAGCTTCGAGTCGTTGCGGTGGGGTAGCGGATACTTGGCTATACGGTCTTCGGGAAGTTCGTAACTGTAGTCTTCAATGTTGATGTCTTTCGGGTTTTTCATCGCTTGCTTGTTATCTTACCGCAAAATTACTTAACTTTGGTTTATAATTCAATTGAAAATATGATAAAGGTAGGCGATAAAGTACGCTTTCTCAACAGTGAGGGCGGTGGCGTGGTCAGCAAAGTGTTAAGTAAAGATATGGTGGAGGTGACGGATGCCGACGGCTTCGACTTCCCAACCCCTGTTTCGGAATGTGTGGTTATTAATGAAAATGCCGACAATGATGTCTTTTCGCGTCTGAAGAGACAGGACGAGGCAAAACGTAAGAGGATTTCTGACGACGAGCCGGTCGTGGTGGCGAAACCGGCTGAAAAAGTTCCGCAGAAACAGCGCTTCGACGATTCCGACCTGCCTACAACCGGAAAGGTGCAGCCCGAAAGGCCTGAGGGTAATGTGTTGAATGTGTATATGGCTTTTGTGCCTGTCGATAGCCGGCAGTTGGGGAATACTTCTTTCGAGTGGTACCTTATTAACGACTCAAATTACGAACTGGCCTATACTATTTCAACCGGACAAGTGAAGGTTGACCGTCAGGCTTCTGGTTTTATTCAACCTAATACTAAGGAGTTCATCGACGAATTTACGGCTGAAGACCTCAATGCGTTCGAACACCTTAATGTGCAGTTCATTGCCTTTAAGAAGACGAAAGCCTATGTGCAGAAACCTGCTGCCGATGTCCATATCCACCTCAATCCTGTCCGCTTCTACAAACTGCACAGCTTTGTACCCAACGACTTTTTTGACGAGGATGCCCTGATGGTGCCTGTTGTGGTGGATGATGCTTCGGCTGAACCTTTTGAAGTTGATGCTAAGCAGTTGGCTGCTGCTTCTGCGCAGAAGGAACAGACTGAAACTCCAAAGGTTTCAAAAAGCAGCAAACCCAGTGGCGATATTTTAGAAGTTGATCTGCACATTGCCTCGCTTATGGACAATATTAACGGACTTTCTTCCCGTGATATCCTCCAATACCAGTTAGACAAGTTTAAGGAAACCATGAACTCCTATATCCGTTTCAAGGGTCAAAGAATTGTGTTCATTCATGGTAAGGGTGATGGCGTCTTAAGGGCTGCCATTTTGAAGGAATTGAAGCACAGTTACAAACAATGCACTTTCCAAGATGCTTCTTTCCAAGAGTATGGGTTTGGTGCTACCCAGGTGACAATAAAGTAAAATCTGTCTAACTACAAGAATAATCAGTGTTACGTGCATGCACGTGACACTTTTTTTTGCTACATTTTTAACCTCTTCTGCTCACTTTTGGGGCATGTTTGCTATTTTATTGTGATGGGGTGGCTCGTAATTTTGTAACCGTAAAGTAAAGAATGCTGGAGATGAAAAAAGCAGAATGAAATTGTTTGCTTTTGTATATAATTATACTGCGGTTAGTCTTTACGTAATATAAATTTCTGTTATTAAAAGTATATGAAACCTGTCAAACTGATTTGCTTTATCTCTTTAATGTTGTGTGCTATCAATGCTTTTGGCGCAGAAGGAGAAACAATTCTTTTTAAGGAGGACTTTGGAGGTAACTCTCTTAACGACCCACCTTACGGTTCTCCCCCTCTACCAGACGGAGTCATTGATGGTTTGCTGTATTCCTCGCATTTGTGGGATATGAAAAAGAATGGCTATTCTATTAGAAAAGAAGCCATAAAACGAGCTACTTATCAGGGAAATCACACTTATAACGGATGGTATGCCGAATTTGGTGACCACACGCACGAGGGTGACCTTACAAGGGGTAACTTTTTACAGATTGACCTTGATTATAAGGAGGCAACATTCTATAATGTGAAAGTTGATGATTTGTGTGAACATACAGATTTGGTTTTCTCTTTTTGGGGACACCCTGTAAACGCATCGGTTAATGCTCCTGTTACGCTTACTATAGAAGACGAAAATGGAAATGTATTGAATTCAGAGAAATTCTACATCAACTGTAAAGAATATAAGTGGCAATACTTCAGTATGCCATTTACGGTCCCTGAAGGGCAAACTTCCATCGTCTACCGGGTTTTCTCTGGAGCAGGTGGTAATGGTGGCGACTTTGCACTCGACGATATTGAAATAAAGTTGAAAACGCCTCCAGTTGAGGTGAATATGCCTGACGATTCGCTTTGTATGGGATCAAACTTCACCATTAAAGCGAAGTTTGATAATTCAAACTCTTCTTATATCGAGCCTGTTACATACACCTGGTATAAGAACACGACTAAGGACTATACAAAAAACTGGGAGAAAGTTGGAAAAGGTCCGACGCTTAGCTTTGAGAACCTTTCGGAGGTAGAAGCGGGTTACTATAAAGTGCAGGTGTCTTCTGCTGGCGTGGAAAGTAATTTCAGCCTTTGCGAGTCGGCATCGGACATTGTACCTATTTTGGTGAAAAGGTGTGATATTGATACCACTTTGTACGACACTATTTGTTACGGTGAAACTTACGAATTTGCTGGTCAAACATTAAGTGAGACGGGTATTTATACCGACACTTTAGTTAACCATTTGGGTGGGGATAGTGTTATATCGCTTGAATTGACTGTATTGGATGAAATTCTGCCTACTGTTTTGAAGAAGAGAATTTGTGAAGGCGAATCTTACACGTATGAAAGTTCGTCACTAACAAAGGCCGGTGAATATGAGTTTAAATTTACAAGCGAAGCTGGTTGTGATAGTATTGTAATCCTTTCCTTGGATGTGGTTGATGCGGTAACTAAAGACATCGAGGAAACCATCTGTGAGGGTGAAAGCTATAAGTTTGGCACTCAGACGCTGACGACTCCCGGCACCTACAAGGAAACCTTCACGAGTGTTGCCGGTTGCGACAGCGTCGTGACCCTAACCTTGAAGGTTGCCGAAGTCAGCTACAAAGACATAGAAGAAACCATCTGCGAGGGTACTGCCTATAAGTTCGGCACCCAGGTGTTGACGACTTCCGGCATCTACAAGGAGACCTTCACTAGTGCTGCCGGTTGCGACAGCATCGTGACCCTAACCTTAAAGGTGGCCGAAGTCCGCTACAAAGACGTTGAGGAGACCATCTGCGAGGGTACTGCCTATAAGTTCGGCACCCAGGTGTTGACGACTTCCGGCATTTACAAGGAGACCTTCACTAGCGCTGCCGGTTGCGACAGCATCGTGACCCTAACCTTGAAGGTGGTTGATGTGGCGACTAAAAATATCGAGGAAACCATCTGTGAGGGTACTGCCTATAAGTTCGGCACTCAGGTGTTGACGACTTCCGGCATTTACAAGGAGACCTTCACCAACGCTGCCGGTTGCGACAGCATCGTGACCCTCACCTTGAAGGTTGCCGAAGTCAGCTACAAAGACATTGAAGAGACCATCTGCGAGGGCGCAAGTTATAAGCTCGGTACTCAGGTGTTGACAACTCCCGGCGTTTACAAGGAGACCTTCACCAACGCTGCCGGTTGCGACAGTATTGTGACCCTGACCTTGAAGGTTGCCGAAGTCAGCTACAAAGACATTGAAGAGACCATCTGCGAGGGCACAGCCTATAAACTCGGTACTCAGGTATTGACGACTTCCGGCATTTACAAGGAAACTTTCACCAACGCTGCCGGTTGCGACAGCATCGTGACCCTGACCTTGAAGGTAGCCGAAGTCAGCTACAAAGACATAGAGGAGACCATCTGCGAGGGCGCAAGTTATAAGTTCGGTACTCAGGTGTTGACGACTTCCGGCATTTACAAGGAGACTTTCACCAACGCTGCCGGTTGCGACAGCATCGTGACCTTGACCTTGAAGGTAGCCGAAGTCAGCTACAAAGACATAGAGGAGACCATCTGCGAGGGAGAAAGCTATAAGTTCGGCACGCAGATGCTGTCTAGTTCTGGTATTTACAAGGAAACGTTCACCAGCGTCGATGGTTGCGACAGCATTGTGACCCTGACCTTGAAGGTGGCCGATGTTTACAACAAGACCATTGAGGAATTCATCTGTGAGGGCGATAGCTATAAGTTCGGTACGCAGACGCTGTCTAGTTCTGGCACTTACAAGGAAACGTTCACCAGTGTCGATGGTTGCGACAGTATCGTGACCCTTACTTTGAAAGTGGGTGAAATCAGCAGAGTGGCCGTTAAAGAGGCCATCTGCGAAGGACAAAGTTTCGTATTCGGTACACAGACGCTGACCTCCACAGGAGAATATGTGGAAACATTCACTAACGTTGCTGGTTGCGACAGTATTGTGACGTTGACTTTGAATGTGGCTAAGAATAGCGCAACAGCTATTGAGGAAACCATTTGCGAAGGCGAAAGCTACACACTTGGTGAAAAGACGTATTCAACAGCTGGCACCTATGAAGAAACGTTCACCAATGTTGCCGGTTGCGATAGTGTTGTTACTCTTACTTTGAAGGTGGCCGAAGTCAATAAGGTTGCTATCGAGGAAACCATCTGTCAGGGAGGAAGCTACACGTTTGGCAAAAAGACCTATGCTACAGCTGGAACTTATGTGGAAACCTTCACCAATGTTGCCGGTTGCGACAGCATTGTAACCCTGACTTTGAAAGTGGCTCCGAAAAGCACAAATGCTATTGAGGAGACCATTTGCGAAGGCGAAAGCTTTGTGTTCGGCACACAGACGCTGAGTTCGGCTGGTAAATACAAGGAGACCTTCACCAATGCCGCTGGTTGCGATAGTGTTGTGACGCTGACTTTGAAGCTGGCTAAAATCAGCAGGACTGCCATTAAAGAAACCATCTGCGAAGGACAAACCTTTGTGTTCGGCACACAGACGTTGAACGCTGCGGGTGAATATGTGGAAACCTTCACCAACGTTGCCGGTTGCGACAGCATCGTGACCCTTACTCTGAATGTGGCAAAACATAGTACTAATGCTATTGAGGAAACCATTTGCGAAGGTGAAAGCTATAAGTTCGGTAGCAAGACCTATAACGCTGCTGGTACTTACGAGGAAGTCTTTACCAATGCTGCCGGTTGCGACAGTATTGTGACGCTGACCCTGAAAATGGCTAAAATCGACTATGTGACTGTTGAAGAGACCATTTGTGAGGGCGATTACTACAGGTTCGGCAAGAAGCGTTTAAACGCTGCAGGTGAATATGTGGAGACTTTCAAAAATATTCTGGGTTGCGACAGTGTTGTTACTCTTGTTTTGAAAGTGACTGACAAAGTCTATTCCAATATCGAAGAAACTATCTGTCGTGGCGATGTCTATGTCTTTGGCGATAGAACACTGAAAAATCCGGGCCAATACAAGGCAACCTTTACCAGCAGTACGGGCTGCGACAGTATTGTAACCCTTGATTTGAAGGTAACGGAAAGCAGCAAGTCTACTATTAGAGAGATGATTTGCGAGGGCGAAACTTATGAGTTCGGCAGTCAGACGCTAACTGAAACGGGTAAATATGAGGAAACTTATGTTAGTGCGAATGGTTGTGACAGTGTTGTGACTCTATATCTTACCGTTGTTAAACCTCATATTGTTGAATTTAACGATACCATTAAAGAGGGTGCCATCTACAAAAGGAATGGATTCTATATCGATTCTTATGAGGTAGGGGAGAATGTCTTCACGCATGAGGGGGTTAATCGCTACGGTTGCGACAGTATCGTTACTCTGAATCTGTTCGTTATAGAAAAAGTGGTTCGCCCTGATGTTATACCGGCAAAGTTTATGACTCCAAATGGTGATGGCATTCGCGATACTTGGGAGATTGAAAACCTTTCGTACTATTCAAAGTACACTGTTAAGATTTTCAATCGTTGGGGCAAATTGCTTGTGACTTATACCAACGAATATCCGGGTTGGGATGGTTACTATCTAGGTCATCCACAACCTAGCACAGACTACTGGTTTGAGATTGACCTTGAGGAAACCGATACTCAAAAAGTGGGCAGTTTTACTCTGCTGCGTTAGGCCGGTATCTGGTTGGAAAGTATAAACATAGAATAGCTTGATATTCAGTCCGCATGGGGCGTAACTCCGCCATGCGGACTGTTTTTTTCTAGTGGAAGAAGAGTGGAATCCTGTTGCTTCTGTTCTAGGAATAGATGCTTGTATGGGAGATTTTTAAATGAAGAACGGGAGTCTGGCATCCAGATTCCCGTTCTTCTGTTCTGTATGGGACTTATTTGTCTTCTTGCTTTTTGTCGAATGGATAAGTGCGCTTTGGGTTACGTGGAAACCAACCTTTCTGAACGCGTTTCTCCTGCTCGAACAGTTCGCCGATACTCCAGAAGCAAGAGAAACCGATGATACCCAGTGTGGTGCTGCCGATGATGTTCTGCATCATTACTGATGCTACGACCGACAATACACCTGCCAGTAAGAAGAATATCCAGGTGGGTCTGGCTCCGAAATAGTATTCTGCCTTGATTACGATAGGGTGGAATAAGCCAATCAGTAAAAATGTTATCACACCAAGAATCAACCCTGTCCAATTTAAATCTGCCATAATCTTAAATCTTTATTTTTAGTTTAACGCCTGCTTGTGTAGGCTTGCCTTTTTGTACGAATTTGTTCCCCAAACTTTCGAAGTAGAACGTGTTGTAGTCGGTGTTGGTCAGGTTCTTACCCCAAACACTCAGCGTCAGCCAACTACAACCTGCGAAGTTTATTCCCATATTTCCGTTCAGAATGCCGTAGGCCTCTTCTTTTACCGAATTCTCGTCGTTCCAGTAAGTGTTGGCGGCGCCGCTGAAATCGAAGTTGGCGAACAGTCGTCCCACTTTTTTTATGTTCTTGTTGAAGCCGACTCCCAGCATATAGGTTTGTTCGGGGGCGTAGGGCACCCGGTTGCCTTTGTAGTTGGTGGTGTCGTTGGCCTGGTAGTCTTTGAACTCGGCGCAGGTGTATCCGTAGTTGCCTTGCAGGGTGAGCCAGTCGGTCGGGTGGTAGGCAAGGCAGAGCTCAACACCATAGCTTTGGGTGTGTCCGGCGTTTGCCATCATGCGTCCCATACCGCTAATGTTACTGAATACGGTAACTTGCTGGTCGGTACAATCAATGAAGAAGAGAGCCGCGTCGGCGTCCACTTTGTTGAAGCGCAGTTTGGTGCCTACCTCGTAGTTCCAACTGTACTCAGGTTTGTAGCCCAGCACGTCTTCCTCGCTCGGTACATCTGAATTAGGAATAATAAGAATATCGTACATCTTTTCGCGGGCTGTCGTTATTTCCTCTGGTATCTGGTAATAGAGGTCAGCCTTCACATCTCTCTGCATCTGGAACTGCAGAATGTCGCTCATCATTTGCGTATTGTAGCCACCACTTTTGTACCCGCGGGCAATGGTGGCGTAAACCATTTTGCTGTGTATCCCTTTTTCCCACTGGTATTTGGCAGTAACCTTTGGCAACAGTTGCATAAAATCTTGCTCTTTGAACCCCGACAGCTCAGTCAGAACGCTTCTAACCTTGGTTATCATAGGGGTAAAGATGTAGTTGGTCTCGAAATCGCTGTTGTAGTCGATGTCGGTCTTTTCGTAGTCGGCACGGATGCCGGCCTCGAAACTCAGTTTTTCGTTGACGTTGAAGGTCGACTGGTGGAAGATGGCTGCACCCCAGCTGTTGTTTTTAATGTCGGTACCGATGGGCAGCATGTCGTTTGTGATGTCGAGCTCGAATCCCATATTCTCAAGTGCGTCTACTTGGTTTACGTTCCCTTCTATCAGTCGCGATATGCCGTCGTTTTGCATGGCAACAGGCACGTCTAAATCCAGTTTGCGGCTGAAAACCGAGACTCCGGTCAAGAAGGAATAATGGCGGAACACCTGGTCGCGCAGGTTGCTTTTAACAACAATTTCTTCGAATAGCGAGACCTCTTTCTGCTTCTGCTCAAGAGTGAAAATGTCGTCTTTTGTGAAGTCGTTGTCCAGGTCCATATCGTCCTTTAGATATTGGAGGCTGGAAGCAGAACTGACAATCAGTTTATTCCAAGCGTATTCCAGTTTCAGTCCGGTAGTTTGCAGGTCGCGCAGGTAGGCGCAGGTGTGGTTGTAGTTAATGCTGTAGTGCTCCCCGTCGGGGTCGAGTTTTGCATAGGGGTAGCCCAACTGGTCGGTATGGTCATAGCTGACGGAAAGGAGCGAGTTGAACCGCTTCTTCTTGAAGGTCAGGTTCACCCTGCCACCAGTGTTCCATTCGCCTCCCACTTTACTGTTGTCGTAGTGGTTGGTGTAGTAGCCGTCGTTGCTGTTGTAATAGCCGTCGACCGAGACGCCCACTTTCCCAATGTGGTTGTAGTGGCTGGCTTGCAGGCTGGTTTTGTTGTAGGTGCCGTATCCGGCCTCTATGCTGGTGCTAGCTTTACCTAGGTCGGGCAGTTCGGTCTCGATGTTGATGATGCCGGCCATAGTGTTTCTACCATAGAGGGTGCCTTGCGGCCCTCGTGCTATGTCAATTTTGCGAAGACCGGAAAAATTGAAGTCGAAAGCGCTCTTGTTCATATAGGGAATGCCGTCGACGTAAAGGCCCACTGCGGGTTGGTCCATACGGGTGCCTATACCGCGTATGTATATGGCCGAGGTGGTCCGGCTTCCGTAGTCGGGGTTGTGCAGGTTGGGCACCAGCGCCGACAAGCCTTTAATGTTGTCGATCTGCAGTTGCTCCATCTTCACCTTGCTTATACCCGTTGTGGCCGAGGCGCGGGCCGTGAGTGGCTGCTCCTCTTTCTGTGCGGGAACCTCGACCGAGAATTCCTCGAGAGTGGTGGTTTCTATTATGTCTGCCTCGTTCTGTGCGTTGGCGCCAATCGCGGCGGCAATCAGCAACAGGTATGTTGAAGCTTTTCTCATCTCCGTAATACGCAGTTTTTAGTGTTGGAAAAAAGTTCTTTTTATAGTGCAAATTTAGGATATAAAACGGGTTGAAACTATCCCTATTTGTAGGGATATTGGAAAACAAGAAAAGCGGACGCTGTGCAAACATCCGCTTTTGTTTTTCATTGTTAGGTCTTGGTTAGATAAGGCAAGTCTTGTATACTTTTCTACATAAATAATGCTATTAACGTATAGTCTTTTTGTTGACGATACAAAGATAGTGATGTCTTTTTTATGCAACTATCCCTATTTGTAGGGATTTTATGCGACCTGTTGGTGAAGTGAATAAAAGATGCTATAAACCAGTAGAAAAAGTTTTTTATGTCAGGCTTTAGATTGTGTCGGGAAAAGCAGAACGAACGGTTCTGTCTGTTTAGATTTTTTAGTAATGTAGCCCAACACGTGCTTTAGTTTCTTCTTTTTTGCCACTTTGTGTGCAAAAATGGAGAATGGCTTGTGGAATAGCATTATTTCGTATATTATGCGTATGGATATACGGTTTTCGCCAAAAAGCGAAATACTTCTTTTTTCTATATGCGAAATAATATGTCTGATATGGGAAAAAGTGTGCATTAAAGCCTGTTTGTACCTGCATAAAAACGGATGAAATATTTCAGAATTGTTGATAACTTTTTAATTTTGCACTTGGAAAACCTATGCCTGTTGAATATGGGCATTGGTGATGAGAACAAAGTTTGTTTTATAAAAAAAGTGTTTTAAAAGAAGGGTAAAGTGGCTGTGGGTGTTTGGTGGTCACTATTGAAAATGTGAAAACTCAATTTAATTCTATATACAAAGATATACTCACAAAAAACGGTGCCTGAATTTTATACTCAAATATTTAAACTATACAATTTATTTTGATAGGGGCGATGTCTAAAATATATACTTATTTCTTGTTTTTGTTTTTATTTATTTCTCCCGGTAGGATGGTGTTTTCACAGTGTCCTCCAGAACCGTTGCTTGTGGAGTTTGAAGCGTATGAGATAAAGCAGGGTGTTCAAGATTGTGGATTTACAAACGAAAGCGTTATTTCAAGACTGAAGGTGATTTTGGGAGAATGGTTGAATATCCCTTCTAGCGATGTTAGTGTTCTTGTTGTAAACGATCCTCCTAGTTGCGGCAGTGCTGGAAAATTTTACACGTATTGTAATTCGGTTAGTGGACGTAGTAACACTTTTACTTATAGTGGCGGAGGGCAAAGTGGTACTTGCCCTGTTACAATTAAGGTGTTAGACAAGTATCACCCGAACTGTGGAAAAAATAATTCATATAATCCAAATTTTCCGTCTACATTAGTAATTGATCGTTGCTCGCCTACAAAAGAACAATTAGACGAGTTCTTTATAGGTGAAGCACAACAAATAATAGCGGGAAGTAAAAGTTGGGGTGAAGCTAACTGGAATGATTTGATGTATCATTGTGGAAAGACAAATAATAATAATAATTGTGTAGGCTCTGGTGTGAAAGAGGCTTATATCGATTGGGAGAATACAGATATCAGTAATTTCCGTCTTGATGGTAAAGGGGAGGACTGGTTGCAAGTTCAATATGTGTTGTTAGATAAAGCAGGAAACAGAGGTCTTCGTTATAATAATGACGTTGCGATGCCTTGTAGGACGAAAATCAAAGTTAAACGCACCAATTTTGATGTCGATTTTGTGTGTCCCGATCAAAGTGTCTTATCTGATACAGAGGTAATTCTGGATTTGCCGAAAGAACCTGAAGGTGAGTATGTTACTTGGAATACGGGTTGGAAAAGTCTAAAGGATTCAAATAATAAGGATTTGAATAATAGTTCATATGCTTGGACTCCTGCTGGCGATGGTATTTCTGTAACATCGTTCCCTAAAGAGGGTGTTTACAAACTTACGTTAGAGGCTAAAGTCTGCAATTGGAATAACCAAAAGAGAAAAAAGGAATGCCCTGTTAACGTGGTTAAGAAAGTTGATTCGTGTGACCCTAAATGAATAATTCAATGATTAGAATGTCAAAATACCATATAGCAATTTTGCAAATATGTCTTTGTGCGCTTTTCTTGTGTCAGGGGGGGCGTGCAGAGATGTGTCCGCCCGAAACGCTGCACGTTAATTTCGAAGCGAGGGAAATTGCAAAAAATGTCCAATTCTCAATCTTTGGAAACGATAGTGTAATCCCTTACATTGAACGCTATCTGCAACATTGGAGAGGCAACGTCGACGCCGTGGAGGTAGTAAATGCTCCACCTTATTCTAATACAGCAAAAAATAATTATTACACCTACGACAACGCAAAGAATGGTGTGTTAAACACATATACGTATACTGTAGGAAATAAACAATATACGTGTCCGGTTTCTATAAAGGTGCTTGACCGTTATCACCCTTATTGTAATGGACGAAAGAATGAGGGATTTATCCCCTCTATTGGTGAACGTGTTATATCGGGAAACTGTACTGCGACAAAAGCTCTGATTGAAGACGCTTTTGCCGGATATGCAGAACAAAGGTTTTACGAATGCTCTACTGAGTATAACGATGTTATGTGGAGCCACCAGTATGAGTTTGCTGCAAGTGAAATACAGTTCAGTTTGGGTTGTGAAAGGTTGACGCGTGAGTATTGGATTGATTGGGATAACACTTATAAGGACTGGAGCGTTTTGAATGGCGGCAACGTGAATTTTGATCTCAACAATGGCGAAAGTCGTGAAATAAAGTTTTATTATGTCTTCTTTGACGAAAGTGGAAACCGTGCGCTAACCAATTATGCCACTCCTTGTATTGCAAGTATAATTATCAAGCGGACTGATTTCTCGAACGTAGAGTTCACTTGCCCTGATTATGGCAACTTCTTTGCTGGTGTAGAGGCGGAGCTGCCTTTCCCTATTGTTACTCCTGAACAATACGTGAAGTGGGAAAAAGTCACTTTGCAAGATGCCGGTGGCGCCAGTGTTTCAACTTCCATTAATATAGAAGCAAATGGAATTAAGGTGAAAATACCCGAAACACCAGGTTCCTATACATTGAATGTGACCGGAAGCGTGTGTGGTGCCGCCTTGGGCAAACATACTGTTTCTTGTCCGATAAAGGTGGTTGAGGCGAGGGAACATTGTATAAAATGATTAGTTCTTTTGTCTTAACCTTTAAGTGGGAAAATGTTGGTTAAAGATTCTGCAAGACTGCAAAGCGCTTTTCTTTAGAATAAGAGTTATGATTAACAAGATATTATATAGAGGTACTAAAACGTTTGTCCATATGCTGCTCTCATTCCTGTTTTTGGTAATGAGTGCAGATTTTGTATATGGACAACAAATGGGTGGAACCTGTCCTGATCCGTTTACCTGTCCTTCTTTTATTGATGTGTCTGGTTGTATTGAACTCGGAAAAGATATTCCGTTTCAGAATGGAGACGGACCTCTGCGTAATGCTGTCCCAAGGAAAATGGAAGCCTATTACGGTGTCGCAACTGGAGCTATAAGTATCTATGACTTTTATTTTGAGGTGAATGGTGTACGTAAAAATACGTATACAGAGGTTCTCCTGTCTGATTTAGAGGAAGAAAATGCCTATATATGTTTTAGCTTCGGTATTAATGGGGGAGGCTATAATTGTCATAATGCGTCTTGTCGTGTGCCTTTGTCGATTCCAGCTACAGCCACTTATTGTAAGTGTAGTGGTGTAATAAATGTTGAGGCTACCGAAGGGTATGACGAATATTATATAAAGGTGAGTACCGGAGGAACAGAATACCCTAAAATCAATGCCGGTAACTCTCCAAAATTTGCAATTGTCAATCCTGCTTACCCTTCAGTTCCCTCAGAGGTGAAGGTCTTCGGTGTGAAAGGTGGACATGAAACAAGGATGAATACCACGTATAAGGTCTACGAGGTAACAGCCGATTTCACTACTACCCAGAAAGGGTTTGGTAGTGTTTTGCTAACCGATGCATCTACGCTTTCTGTCGCTGATGATGAGATTAAGTCGAGGGAATGGCGTGTTTTCCCGGCAAACTATACGCAGAATGAAAGGCCTGACTTGTCTGGCTATACGACTGTTGCTGGTACGGGAGAAACACTGACTGAAACTTTAAATGAAGCGGGCCAGTGGGTGGCGTTAATTGTTGAAAACTCAATATGTTGTAGGGATACTGCCCTGAAATTTGTTGTGCCCGACACTTGTATTGGATATTCTGTCGATATCGCGACTTCAGCGGGTGACGTAAACTGTGGTAAGACGGTTGAACTTGACGTACCTTCTGTCCGCACGGGTTATGGCAATATGCAATATGCCTATAAATCAGTTGATGCTGCCGACTATACTCTGGTTCCGGGTGCTAATCTGAGTCTTGATCTTTCGGTTGGAACGTATTCGTATTTGTGGAAGGCGACCGACGACAGGGGTAATATTCTTTATTGTACTACTAAAGTTTCCTTGGCCGATGGTGTCCCTCCTGTGTGTGGCAATCCTGTAATAGAGTTGCCTTCTGGCGATGATTGTAAAGTGTCTGGCTCTGAAATACTCACTCAGTTAAAAGGTGTGGACTATGGTACCGACGACTGTGTACTCCACTCTGAAGATCCGTTGGAGCCTAATAGTTCCGATCTGGCTAAAGATTACGTCTACGCTGCCGCTGGCGAGTACTTCCGTTATACGTTAAAAGATGCGGCCGGAAATATGAGTGCCTGCTCTTCTTCGGTGAAGGTTATTGTGCCCGAACCTGTTTGTGAGGGTGGCATTCAAGCCATAGCCAGTGAGGCTGGTCCTACTGTTTCTGGTGCTGGGGTGGCGTTACCTAACGTTTCCTCGTGTTTGTCAACCGTATTGAAGTGGAGTGCTGTGGAGAATGGAACTGCAAGACCCGTGTCAGATTTGGCTTCGTCTCAGTTTACTTCTGGTGACATCGTTTACTGGACCGTGGAAGACGCAAGCGGACAGCAGGGACACTGTCAATCTTATATTATGGCGGGCAAAGCGGACGCAACCTACTGCCCAACCAGTGGTGTGGTTAATGTGTCGGCGCCAGCCGGTTTTGATAGCTATACTTTCCAAGAAGGGGCTGGTGGAACGGAAGGGCTGGAGACGTATGCTGGTACATCTCCGGTTTTTGCATTCATGAGCTCAATATATCCGTCTAAACTCACTCAATTAAAGGTTTTTGGCGTGAAGGGCGGACTAAAAGCCGAGTTGTCAGTCAGTCTTTCGAACTACCAAATTAATGGGGCCTTTTCGGTAACCCAGAAAGCGGAAAACCTGGCCTTGCTGACTGATATTTCTACCTTCAGTGTTGCTGGTGATGGAGCCACAGCACGAGAATGGAGGGTCTATCCTCCTAAGTTTGGCGAGAATAACCGTCCAGACGTTTCTGCAAGTAAAGTGGTTGCTGGTACAGAAAATACGTTAACACAAACTATAGATCCGTCAGGTCAGTGGGTGGCCCTTATTTTAGAAAATATGGGCTGTTGTCGTGATACGGTGATGCAGTTTGTCAAACCTGATACTTGTGTTGGTTATACGCTCGATGTTGTTACAACAGCGTCGGACTTGAATTGCCGGAAGATGGTAGAATTGCCTTTGCCATCGGTTCCTTCTGGTTATATTAATCCACAATATGCGTACAAAATTGCCGATAACGATGACTATGTACAGGTATTAAGTGAACCTGTAGCCGTAGAACTGCTTGTGGGAGAGAATGGCATATTATGGAATGTGGTTGATGAAAACGGAAATTTCCTCTCTTGTAAATCGCATGTGAGGGTTACCGATGGCGTACCTCCCGTATGTGATAAAACTGACGTTATTTTGGAATCGGGCGATGATTGTCTTGTGACAGGAAAAGAGGTTTTTGACAAGTTGCTTGAAGGTACATATGGTAGCGATAACTGTATGCTTCATTACGAGGAACCAGTTTCTGTTGCGGCGAGCGAGTTGGGAAAGCAATTTTCAATTGCTGAAAATGGCGCCCTCTTCCATTACACGTTAAAAGATATATCGGGAAATACTGCCGCATGTTCGTCGAAGGTGATTCTGACGGCTCCTGACCCTTTGTGTGAAAATGCCAATTTGGCTTTTGTAAAGCCTGTGGGTACTTTGGTTTCAGGAAGTGAGATTACTTTACCAGACGTTACGTCGTGTGTGTCTACTTCGTTAACTTGGTCAACCGAATCAAATGCGGCTACGAAGCCTGTTACTGAACTGGCATCGGCACAGTTTGATTCCGGAGACGTTATCTACTGGACGGTTAGCGATGAAACTGGAAAACAGGGCTACTGCCAAAGCCGGATAAAAGTGCTTGCTCCAGTAGCTACTTATTGCCCTACTAGTGGAATTGTTGACGTGACGGTTACCGAAGGTTTTTCTTCGTATGCCTGCGAGATAAACGGTGAAAAAATCAGCTCGGGTATTTCCAATGTCTTCGCCTTCAAGAATCCGAACTACCCTGCAGCAGTTGGTGCAATGACTGTTTTTGTGAAAGATGGAGAACTTGAATGGCAAAGCAGTGTAGAGGTTACCACTTATTCGATAACGCCCGATTTTTCACAAACGGATGGTTCCGGCTCGCAGGTAACGCTGACGGACGCATCTACTTTTTCGGTAACTGGTGATCAGGCAACTTCGTGGGAATGGCGCGTTTTCCCTTCGTCATATACTCAAGAAAACGAGCCTGATTTGGAAAGTTATACGGTCGTTGCTGGAACTGCAAAAACATTGGAGCAGACAATAGACCCTTGTGGCCAGTGGGTTGCACTAATTGTTGAAAATGCAGGTTGTTGTAAGGATACAGTGTTGAGGTTTGTTGTACCTGCTCCAAAATGTGAAAGTGGTGCTCCTGTTTATGAGGTTACTAAGATACTCCCGTCGTCTTCTGAGTCTAATTGTGGGGCTACTGGACTTCCTACTCCTGAATTTGCGGCTTGTTCAGTATCTTGGACAGTTGGCGAACGTAGTGGAACCGGTTCTGTTTCCAATGTCTATTTTGAAGATGGGGACGTTATTACCTGGACATTGACCAATGGAACTGGTAGTGGAGCAAAAACGGCTACTTGTCCTACTACTATTTCCGTGACCGACCAAACAAAGCCTAATTGTCCTGGTTCGCCTGTCTCTGTTGGTTCGTTGGCTACCACTAACGATGTATGCTCATATTCACAGCAAGATGTCGCGGACTTGTTCAATGCAAAGGACTTGTCTGCGTTAGGTTCGGATAATTGTGCACTGGATAAAGCCGAGATTGATTGGACAAAAACAGGTGTTACTTCTTTTGTTCCGAAATCAGATGGTACTGCCGAGATTTACACCTTCTATTATAAATTGACAGACAAAGCCGGCTTGCAGAATGATGGTTATTGTCAGGCAACTGTAGTCGTTACCGATAATACAGAACCTGTGTGCCCTGCATCGCAAGAGACAATTCTTATTGAAACAGGGGAAAACTGTTATGCGACTGGCGCTGAGGTGAAAGCAGAATTCGATAAAGCTGAACATATTAAAGGTTCGCATCCGTGTGGAAAAGAACTGACCTACGAATATGTAAATGTAGTAGACAATGCACCTTTCTTTCCTTACGACACTCCGTTTGATTTGGTGGTATACAGGTTAAAGGCAGCAAACAACAATATAGCTCAGTGTACGATTAAAGTTCAAGTTCGGGATACCCGTACCTTGAAGTGCACCTCGCCGGCTGTGCAGACTTTGAATGCTGGTACTAATTGTATGGCGTCGCTTTCAGACATTGAACTCTCTAGTTCAAATTACGATGTCGAATGTCCGACGACCAACAAATTTCCTGAGTCAAAACGATATTCTTCTGTAAGCTACGAGTATAAATTACATTCTTCTTCGTCTTATACTCCAGTGGCCTCTGCCGATGCTCTGAGGGCTTTAAATCTGGGTATTGGAGAGTACGATGTCAGAACAACATTCTCGCGTGCCGGGTCTACTGGTTATGTCGCTAGTCAGGCGGTGTGTGAACAGCGCATTAACATAATTGATGCGACAGCTCCAAAGTGTAATGCCGTTACTCCTGAAGTCGTAAGTCTGACCGATGCATGTTCTGCCCGGTTTAGTAATTTGTTGAAAGTGAGCGATAACTGTGCTCTTGACAGGGTCCTGTGGCAGGTGGAGGGCGCAACAACTATTCCAAGTGGAAGCCATGCACTTGCGGGGGAAACTTCTGCGACTATCGGCGATTTGAACAATGTGGATTTCAAGCCTGGGGTAACAACTATCAATTGGACAGTTTACGATAAGTCTGGATTAAGTAGCACTTGTTCGTCTGTTGTTTCCATAACAGACAAACGGCCTATTGAGTGTTCTTCTGTTGCAACTCCTTTGGATATCCCAGTTTCTGATTATTCAGATTGTAATGTTGTAAACTTATTGTCAAATGCTGCTTATATCCCAGCTGCTGCAAGATATTCTGTAGAATGTCCCAACGATGACACGCCTGTTGTTACTCGTTATCAGGTTCAGCCTGCAGGAAGAAGTGCCGTTGTTTACAGTAATGCAAATGAGTTGAACTCTTATTCGTTTGGTATAGGTACTTATTATCTTCACACAAGTTTCAAAGCTGCAAATGGAAAAACGGCAATATGTGAGCAAACTCTGAATTTTATCGATACCCATGCTCCTAAGTTGGTGGGCGTATGGCCAAGTGATATATCAGGTCAGAATAGTTGTAAATCAAGCGCTGACATAAGTGGGTTGCTCAGTGATAACGAGGTGAAAAGTCTGTATGCTGACTGTGGCAAAATAAAGGTAACTCATACTGATGTGTCTACTGGAGATGATTGCGCTTGGACGGTAACCCGTAATTATATAATTGAAGATGCTGCAAAAAATAGCACATCCAAATCGATGAGCGTAAGTGGTGGCGATAAAGAGATTCCAGTCATCAGCACCACTGCAGAAAGTGGCAATAAGGGCTGCAACCCAACCATCGTAGCGCCAGTATTCACTGGCACAGACAACTGCGAGGGTGATATCAGTGCCAAGATAACAGTTACCACCACTGGAGTTCAGGGCACCGGCTGTGAAAAGACTCAGAGTTGGACCGCGAACTATACAGATGCTTGTGGCAACAAGGCAGAAACTGTCACTATTGAATACACTTGGACCGAGGATAATACCAAACCAGTTATCACAACCGAGTTATCAAATGCCGACAAGGGTTGTAACTGGGATAAGTCCGATGCACCAAAAGTCACCGACTTTACATTGACCGAGTCTTGCGATAACACCGCTAAGATTACCCTCACCGCAGGAACAGTAGAAATCAACGGTTGCAAACACAGTCAGACTTGGACGGCAACTTGCACCGATGCGTGCGGTAATGTAGCCGAACCTGTTGCGATTACTTATACATGGACAGTTGACACTGAGAAACCAGTCATCAGCACCACTGCAGAAAGTGGCAGCAAGGGCTGTAACCCAACCATCGTAGCACCAGTATTCACTGGTACAGATAACTGCGAGGGTGATATCAGTGCCAAGATAACAGTTACTACCACCGGTGTTCAGGGCACCGGCTGTGAAAAGAGCCAAACCTGGACTGCGAACTATACAGATGCTTGTGACAACAAGGCAGACGAAAAGGCGATTACCTACACCTGGACAGTCGATACCCAAAAGCCAGTCATCAGCACTACCGCTGAAAGTGGCAATAAGGGCTGCAATCCAACCATCGTAGCTCCAGTATTCACTGGTACAGACAACTGCGAGGGCGATATCAGCGCCAAGATAACCGTTACTACCACTGGAGTTCAGGGTACTGGTTGTGAAAAGAGCCAGAGTTGGACAGCGAATTATACCGATGGCTGTAACAATAAGGCCGATGAGGTTGTCGTAACCTACACTTGGACCGTCGACACCGAGAAACCAGTTATCAGCACCACTGCTGAAAGTGGCAATAAGGGCTGCAATCCAACCATCGTAGCACCAGTATTCACTGGCACAGACAACTGTGAGGGTGATATCAGCTCCAAGATAACAGTTACTACCACCGGAGTTCAGGGCTCTGGCTGTGAAAAGACTCAGAGTTGGACCGCGAACTATACAGACGCTTGTGGCAACAAAGCAGACGAAAAGACGATTACCTACACTTGGACAGTCAACACCGAAAAGCCAGTCATCAGCACCACTGCCGAAAGTGGCAATAAGGGCTGTAACCCAACCATCGTAGCACCAGTGTTCACTGGTACAGACAACTGCGAGGGTGATATCAGCGCCAAGATAACCGTTACTACCACTGGAGTTCAGGGCACCGGCTGTGAAAAGACTCAGAGCTGGACCGCGAACTATACAGATGGCTGTAACAATAAGGCCGACGAGGTTGTCGTAACCTACACTTGGACCGAGGATAAGATCAAACCAGTTATTACAACCGAGTTGTCAAATGCCGACAAGGGTTGTAACTGGGATAAGTCCGATGCTCCAAAAGTATCCGATTTCACATTGACCGAGTCTTGCGATAACACCGCTCAGATTACCCTCACCGCAGGTACAGAAGAAATCAACGGTTGCAAACACAGTCAGACTTGGACGGCAACTTGCACCGATGCGTGCGGTAATGTAGCCGAACCTGTTGCTATTACTTATACTTGGACAGTCGACACCGAAAAACCAGTTATCAGCACCACTGCTGAAAGTGGCAATAAGGGCTGCAATCCAACCATCGTAGCACCAGAGTTCACAGGCACAGACAACTGCGAGGGTGATATCAGCGCCAAGATAACAGTTACCACCACCGGAGTTCAGGGTACTGGTTGTGAAAAGAGTCAGACTTGGACTGCGAACTATACAGATGGATGTAACAATAAGGCCGATGAGGTTGTCGTAACCTACACTTGGACCGTCGACACCGAGAAACCTGTCATTAACACCACTGCTGAAAGTGGCAATAAGGGCTGCAATCCAACTATCGTAGCACCAGTGTTCACTGGCACAGACAACTGTGAAGGCGATATCAGTGCCAAGATAACAATTACTACCACCGGTGTTCAGGGCACCGGCTGTGAAAAGAGTCAGAGCTGGACCGCAAACTATACAGATGGATGTAACAATAAGGCCGACGAGGTTGTCGTAACCTACACTTGGACCGTCGACACCGAGAAACCTGTCATTAACACCACTGCTGAAAGTGGCAATAAGGGCTGTAATCCAACGATTGTAGCACCTGTGTTTACATGTACAGACAACTGTGAGGGTGATATCAGTGCCAAGATAGCAGTTACTACCACCGGAGTTCTGGGTACTGGTTGTGAAAAGAGCCAGAGTTGGACAGCAAACTATACAGATGGATGTAACAATAAGGCCGACGAGGTTGTCGTAACCTACACTTGGACCGAGGATAATACCAAACCAGTTATCACAACCGAGTTGTCAAATGCCGATAAGGGTTGTAACTGGGATAAGTCCGATGCTCCAAAAGTATCCGATTTCACATTGACCGAGTCTTGCGATAACACCGCTAAGATTACCCTCACCGCAGGAACTGAAGAAATCAACGGTTGCAAACACAGCCAGACTTGGACGGCAACTTGCACCGATGCGTGCGGTAATGTAGCCGAACCTGTTGCGATTACTTATACATGGACCGTCGACACCGAGAAACCAGTTATCAGCACCACTGCTGAAAGTGGCAATAAGGGCTGCAATCCAACCATCGTAGCACCAGTATTCACTGGTAAAGACAACTGCGAGGGTGATATCAGCGCCAAGATAGCAGTTACTACCACCGGTGTTCAGGGTACTGGTTGTGAAAAGACTCAGAGTTGGACTGCGAACTATACAGACGCTTGTGGTAACAAAGCAGAAACTGTAACCATTGAATATACATGGACAGTCGACACTGAAAAGCCAGTCATCAGCACCACTGCTGAAAGTGGAAATAAGGGCTGCAATCCAACCATCGTAGCACCAGAGTTCACAGGCACAGACAACTGCGAGGGTGATATCAGCGCCAAGATAACTGTTACGACCACAGGAGTTCAGGGCACCGGTTGTGAAAAGAGTCAGAGTTGGACAGCGAACTATACAGATGGATGTAAAAATAAGGCCGATGAGGTTGTCGTAACCTACACTTGGACCGTCGACACCGAGAAACCAGTCATCAGCACTACCTCTGAAAGTGGCAACAAAGGCTGCAATCCAACGATCGTAGCTCCAGTATTCACTGGTACAGACAACTGCGAGGGTGATATCAGCGCCAAGATAGCTGTTACCACCACCGGCGTTCAGGGCACCGGCTGTGAAAAGAGCCAGAGTTGGACAGCGAACTATACAGATGGCTGTAACAATAAGGCCGACGAGGTTGTCGTAACCTACACTTGGACCGAGGATAAGACCAAACCAGTTATCACAACCGAGTTATCAAATGCCGACAAGGGTTGTAACTGGGATAAGTCCGATGCACCAAAAGTCACCGACTTTACATTGACCGAGTCTTGCGATAACACCGCTCAGATTACCCTCACCGCAGGAACAGAAGAAATCAACGGTTGCAAACACAGTCAGACTTGGACGGCAACTTGCACCGATGCGTGTGGTAACGTAGCCGAACCTGTTGCGATTACTTATACATGGACAGTTGATACTGAAAAACCAGTGATCAGTACAACCGCTGAAAGCGGCAATAAGGGCTGCAATCCAACTATCGTAGTGCCAGTGTTCACTGGCACAGACAACTGCGAGGGTGATATCAGCTCCAAGATAACAGTTACTACCACTGGTGTTCAGGGCACCGGCTGTGAAAAGAGTCAGACTTGGACAGCGAACTATACAGACGCTTGTGGCAATAAAGCAGAAACTGTAACCATTGAATATACATGGACCGTCGACACCGAGAAACCAGTCATCAGCACTACCGCTGAAAGTGGCAATAAGGGCTGCAACCCAACGATTGTAGCTCCAGTGTTCACTGGCACAGACAACTGCGAGGGTGATATCAGCTCCAAGATAACAGTTACTACCACCGGTGTTCAGGGCACTGGTTGTGAAAAGAGTCAGACTTGGACCGCGAACTATACAGATGCTTGTGGCAACAAAGCAGAAACTGTAACCATTGAATATACCTGGACAGTTGACACTGAAAAGCCAGTGATCAGCACCACTGCTGAAAGTGGCAATAAGGGTTGCAACCCAACCATCGTAGCACCAGTATTCACTGGTACAGATAACTGCGAGGGTGATATCAGCGCCAAGATAGCAGTTACTACCACTGGTGTTCAGGGTACTGGTTGTGAAAAGACTCAGAGCTGGACCGCGAACTATACAGACGCTTGTGGCAACAAAGCAGAAACTGTAACCATTGAATATACTTGGACAGTCGACACCGAGAAGCCAGTCATCAGCACTACCGCTGAAAGTGGCAATAAGGGCTGCAACCCAACGATCGTAGCTCCAGTATTCACTGGTACAGACAACTGCGAGGGTGATATCAGCGCGAAGATAACAGTTACTACCACCGGTGTTCAGGGCACCGGCTGTGAAAAGAGCCAAACCTGGACTGCGAACTATACAGATGCTTGTGACAACAAGGCAGACGAAAAGGCGATTTCCTACACCTGGACAGTCGATACCCAAAAGCCAGTCATCAGCACTACCGCTGAAAGTGGCAATAAGGGCTGCAATCCAACCATCGTAGCTCCAGTATTCACTGGTACAGACAACTGCGAGGGTGATATCAGTGCCAAGATAACAGTTACCACCACTGGTGTTCAGGGCTCCGGTTGTGAAAAGAGCCAGAGCTGGACCGCGAACTATACAGATGGCTGTAACAATAAGGCCGACGAGGTTGTCGTAACCTACACTTGGACCGAAGATAAGAACAAACCAGTTATCACAACCGAGTTGTCAAATGCCGACAAGGGTTGTAACTGGGATAAGTCCGATGCTCCAAAAGTATCTGACTTTACATTGACCGAGTCTTGCGATAACACCGCTAAGATTACCCTCACCGCGGGCACAGAAGAAATCAACGGTTGCAAACACAGTCAGACTTGGACGGCAACTAGCACCGATGCGTGCGGTAATGTAGCCGAACCTGTTGCTATTACTTATACATGGACAGTTGACACTGAAAAGCCAGTGATCAGCACCACTGCTGAAAGTGGCAATAAGGGCTGCAACCCAACGATTGTAGCGCCAGTATTCACAGGTACAGACAACTGCGAGGGTGATATCAGCTCCAAGATAACAGTTACTACCACTGGAGTTCAGGGCACCGGCTGTGAAAAGAGCCAGAGTTGGACCGCGAATTATACAGATGCTTGTGGCAATAAGGCGGAAACTGTAACCATTGAATATTCTTGGACCGTCGACACCGAGAAACCTGTCATCAGCACTACCGCTGAAAGTGGCAATAAGGGCTGTAACCCAACCATCGTAGCACCAGTATTCACTGGAACAGACAACTGCGAGGGTGATATCAGCTCCAAGATAACAGTTACTACCACTGGAGTTCAGGGTACTGGCTGTGAAAAGAGCCAGACTTGGACAGCGAACTATACAGATGGATGTGGCAACAAGGCAGATGAGGTTGTCGTAACCTACACTTGGACCGTCGATACCGAGAAACCAGTCATCAGTACCACCGCCGAAAGTGGCAACAAGGGTTGTAACCCAACCATCGTAGCGCCAGTGTTCACAGGTACGGATAACTGCGAGGGCGATATCAGCGCCAAGATAACAGTTACTACCACCGGTGTTCAGGGCACTGGCTGTGCCAAGAGCCAAACCTGGAAGGCGAACTATACTGACGGTTGTAATAACAAGGCCGACGAGGTTGTAGTGACCTACACTTGGACAGAGGATAAGGCGAAGCCAGTTATATCAACAGAGTTGGTGAGCGCTGACAAGGGTTGTAACTGGGATAAGTCCGACGCTCCAAAAGTTTCAGACTTCACCTTGACCGAGGCTTGTGATAACAATGCAGAAATCATTGTAACCGCCGGCACAGACGAGGTTACCGGCTGCAAGCACAGTCAGACCTGGACAGCAACCTGCACCGACGCATGTGGCAATGTCGCCGAACCAGTGTCAATCACCTACACATGGACCGTAGACAAAACCAAGCCAGTTATTACTGGAACACTGACCACCCTTTCTGTAGAAGGTTGTTCGGTATCAGTTAAACCAGCGTCCGTTTCCACTGTCGCAGCGTTGAAGGGCATGGGAATCACGTCAATAGAAGATGGCTGTACCGCCGAAGACGAGCTGGAAGTCACATCGTCAGATTCAGATCCAACCGGCACTAACCCAATCGTAGTAACCCGTACGTATACGGTTACCGACAAGTGTGGAAACTCATCAACAGCAGCTCAGACCATAAACATTGTTAATACAGATCCTGAGTGTCCTTCTACCGCACCTGTTATCTCTCTCGCTTCAACAGCAGAGAAGTGCTCTTTCTCTGGAGTTGAGGTGTTAACCAAGTTGAAAACTTTGGATTATGGTACTGACAACTGTACTGCCAAGGAAAGCTTGAATGTAGCATTGACCTCTGAGTCTGCTGCTATGTCATTCTCTTATGCAAACACTCATGCGGAAGCTAAAGCCATCCAGTATGTATTGAAAGATGCTGTAGATAACATTGCAACTTGTAACGCAAGCGTTGTCGTGACAGATGCAATACCTCCTGCTTGTACTCTTCCTGCAGAACTTGAGTTGAAAACTCCTTGTTCATTGACACAGGCGCAGATTAAGGATGCTATCAAGGGACAGAACGCATGGAGTGACAATTGTACCGATTTTGATGATATTACAGTTTCTTATAGTGGATTACCTGAATCTATGGTTCCTGGTCAGTCTGCTACTGTTACTGTAACCTTAAACGATAATCACGGTAATGCATCAACCTCTTGTAGCCAGATTGTTAATGTTGTGTTTGATAACCAACCAG
>DGTD01000022.1:2186-5765 GCA_002396385.1 Bacteroidales bacterium UBA4345 | reverse complement strand
GCTGGCCGTGGGGACTGATAAGACCCAAAAGGATATCTGCCTTGCTAAACGTTTGCGCTATATTACGAACAGTGCCTTTTCCGACTCTGTGCCAACTGTAGAACAGTATTCTTTAGTGGGCATCAACGATAATGCGTTTGCTGATGAGGTGTTGGAAAGCATTACTATACCTGAAGGGTTAAAACACGTCGGAAGCGGGGCGTTCCGCAATATGAAGGTGGAAAAAGGGTCGCTTTGGATGCCGTTTGTTGGGGAATATGGCGAAGGCGTCTTCTCTGGCTTGAGGGCTGATTTGGTGTTTACGTCTCCGTGGATTAAACCCTTTGAGGAACGTATATATACTAAATTAAATAATACCTTTGTTCCTACCGACAGTTTGCCTAAAATAATAGTCGGGTTTCCAAAATCACGAGACTATAGCAAATCGAAAGGCTGGCCGGTTGATAATATACTCTACTATGGTTTCTCAATCCTGGATGAAAAGAGGGTGAGGGAGTGTATGAATATTTCCTGTGACATTATTGAAAGGAATTCGTTCAGAAATACAACCAAAAAATTCAAATATCCTGTTATCCCTGTATCGAGAAAATCGTCTTCCACCTATTTCCTTACTAGCCCGAGCGGTGTGCTGATAGAGGTAAAGAAGAAAAAGTTCAGAAATAGGGAAAAAAATCCTTACACCGTTTATAACGATGTCCGCGACTTCTATGCTACTCCGTATTTCTATTATTTTAAGGAGTTTGAAAGCCCCTCTTTTCTGATGAATGGCATGTTTTTCCGTCTTGAAAATAATGGACAATATGTCTATTTCACTTTAGACGGAAAAAAAATGGAATATAGCCTGGTTGCCGATGAGGAGGGTTTTGACCCGTTTGGAACCCGCATTATAAGCAAGGAGGAAATAGAAAAGCGGAAAGCCAAAGAAGTTAACATAAAGAAACTGGACAAAAAGACGGATGACTTGATGAAACGTTTTGGCTTTTAGGTTCTTATGAATAAAATTTTATAAAATATGAAAATGACGATGAAGCATTTGGGCGCTGTTGCAGCTGCCTTGGTTACACTTTATTCGTGCTCCGGTTCAAAAGGTACAGCACCAGAATTAGAAGGAGCAACGGACTATGTGGTGTCGGAATCTACTGACACGGTGCCTATTAGCGGTCTGGTGGTGGACCCCTCTGGTAAACCTCTAAACGGTGTGTTGGTGGTGACGGGTTCCGACACTGTCATCACCTCCGAAAACGGACTTTATGCAGTTGAAAAGAAGAGGTGTGTCAACGGCCGTAGTGTTGTGAAATTTGAAAAAGAGGGCTATTTTTCGGTAGTCCGTACAGCCGATGGCGACCGACTGGATGCGGTGCTTCAACCTATGGAAGACAAGGACAGCGTGTCGGTTGTGACCCGCTTCAAGTCCACGGAGGCTTCTACGCTGAAAGTTGGTGGAATGACTGTCTCTATTCCTGCCAATTCGTTGGTCGACGAAAAGGGCGGTGCCTATTCGGGCGCTGTTTCTGCAAGTGTTTTCTACCTTGACCCCAATGCAAAAAACTTTAACGACGCTATGCCGGGTAGCGACCTGTCGGGTGTGACTGCCGATGGCAAGCAAGTGGTCCTCTTGTCGTATGGTATGGTGGAGGTGTCGCTTTCCGACTCGACGGGTGGCAAACTGCAACTGAAGAAGGGCGCTGAAAGTGAGTTGACCTTTCCGGTCCCTGCCGGCTTCGACGACAAACTGCACAAGACTATTCCGCTCTGGTATTTCGACGAGGATAAGGGAACATGGATTGAAGAAGGCGTGGCTGAGAAGGTGGATGGCTGCTACAAAGGAAAGGTGCAGCATTTCTCTTGGCACAACTTAGACTATCCGAATCTCCGTGCCTATATCGAGGGCTATGTCCGTAACAAGAAAGGTGAACCTTTGTCACACTTGCATGTGACCGTTTCTCAAACTGCTACTTACACGAATTCAGAAGGTTACTATCGTGTGGCGGTTCCAAAGAATACCGCTGTCTTTGTTACCGTACGTCCTGTTGACTATGGGGGGAAAGTCGACCTTCCTATTTATCAGGTAAATGGTCTTGATGCTGGTATGGTTTATCGACAAGACGTGGTTTTGCCTGACCTTGCGTGTGTTAAGGGGCGTGTTACCAACAGCGCTGGTAAAGGTATCTGTACAATCGTGTCTGGTCTGCCACGTTTGCAGACCCTAACCAATTACAAAGGTGAATACACTCTCTATGTTCCAAACGATGAACCGATGACTGTCACTGTTTTGCCTGAAGATTATGTTGGTTCTAAAGATATTGATATAAAGGCAAAGTCATATTCGTTTGCTGGCGAGAAAAGTGTAAAGCCTGACTTTAGTTACGACATCGTTTTACCCGACAGGTACAGTGGCTATGGACGCATAACTGACGAGGATGGCCGGTTCCTTTCCAATGTAAGGGTTACCGCTAAGATTGATGGAAAGGAATTTTCAACAAACTCCACATATTTTGGCCTTTATCGGTTCCAGTATTTAGAGGCGAAGAAAGCGGTTGTGGGTGTGAAATCGGCCGACTATTATGGCTACAACGAGAAATTCTATAACGTACCGTGCAATAAGGGCGAACTTTCGTTCCCTACAATTGTGATGCCTGGCTGCCAGACCATCAGGGGATGTGTTGTGAACACTTGTGGTCCTTCGTTCGCAAAAGTGACCCTGCTTTATGGGGGTTTCTTGAAAAAGAAACGCGAAAGCTACACGGTCAGCACCGATGCCTACGGCCGGTTCTCGCTTCAAGTGCCTTTCAATAAAAGGAAGGAAAGCAAGCAGATCCGCATCAGGTGCAACAACAAACAGAAAAAAATAAAAGTTAATTCAGACGACAATGTTGTCTACCTTGGCGATATTGAAATGTGCTCCGATTTTGCGCTCGAGAACAATTGCGTCTATGTGGATACTGACAATAAAATCCTGAAATTTGACTTGGAGAAAGACCGCTGCAACGAAATGCTGAAGTCGGAAGGTAGCAAGATAAAACACCAGATTTGGTGCAAGTCTTCCGATTATGCGGGCTTCCTGGTGTTTAATGTCGATGGTGAGTATTCCATAAAATTATCAAACAAAAGAGATACAAGTTTTAAAGTCTCTTCCTATTCTGTTTATCTTGTAACGCCTAATCTCACAACTTACGAGGGAAGCAGTGCTGCCTTATATAGTAGCAACGGTTTCGATAAAGTTAATATGGATCTTTACGACCAACGTGGTGACGATGTGTTCGTGTTCGGTAGCGTTGCTCCTGAATGGGTGCTGCCTCTGACCTATGTGGATGATTTTTACAAACCGTATGCCCAAAATGCACAGCAACTGACTTACGGTAACTCCCAACAGCAGCAGTTCTTTACCTTCACGTCCAAGAAAATGTCGCCATTAGATTTTGAGAAAAAACTGAAGAAGGATAGGAAGATGGCGGAGAAAGGCACGTTCCGCGATGCGGGCGACAAGGTGGCTACCGTCTTTGCCAACGATAACGAGCAGGTGCTGGTCCGCCGTATGGCTAACGGTAAATGGGAGGCTACAGTCCTCCAGCGTGAGGG
>DGTD01000022.1:204-2123 GCA_002396385.1 Bacteroidales bacterium UBA4345 | reverse complement strand
ATTGGCAGCGAACCGCTTTTCCAGTGCTGGAAGGTCGACTTCTCGCGGTCTTCTATTCGTACGAGGGGGGCTTCTCCGGTTGAGTATATGCTGCGTAACGAGGCCGACATCGTCAACATGGTTATGTTCGGTCCGTTGATGGGCATCAAGTTCGAAAAAACGAACATTTCCGACAACAAGTGCGGTTGCTCGAATCCAACTGCAATTGTGCCTGCCGACTAACAGCTCCCTCCCTTTTTGTGATAAAGTCCCCGAAGGTTGGTGCTTTCCAACTTTCGGGGACTTGTCGTTTTGTGCCTACTTGTTCTTTAAGGCTCTCTTCTTAAATTCCGTCGGTGAGATGCCTTTCATCTGTTTGAAGAATTTCGCAAGTTGCGCCTGCGAGTGGAAACCATAGTCGTAGGCTATCTGTTGTATGTTCTTGTTGCTGTTTGTCAGTTGTATTTCCAACTCCCTTACCATCTGCTCGCTCAGTAGTTCTTTCGGTGCCTTGCCTGCCACTTTCCGGGTTATTTGTGCCAGATAGCGTGTCGTTACGTGCAGGCGGTCGGCATAAAAGCAGACGTCGTTGTGTTGTTTGAAGTGCTGCACAATCTCTTTCATCAGCGTGTTGTACAGTTCCAGCATGTGTGGCGTTATGTGGTTGTGGTTGGTGTGGTGTAGCAGGTTGCCACCTTGCCCCAGACGCAGGTCTATTGAATAGATAACCAGGCGGTTCACGTAGTTTCGGGCCTCCTCTATGGCTTTGTGCAGGCTGTCGCCTTGTGCAAGGTACGTGGCAATGGCCGACGACAGTACGCCTCCCACACCGTGCGAGTTGCGGTCTATTGCGCCCAAAGTAGAGTAGTAGGTGGGCTCGTCTACTCCGCTTTCTATCAGTATGTCGGTGATGGCGCCGTTCACAAATTCGCTTCCCAGCACCAGAACGGCATTGTTCCCCTCTTTTATCAGTTCGCGCGCGGCTGTCACGCCTTCTTCCACACTGTTGATGGTGGTGCCCAGCAAAAACTCTATGGCTTCGCGTTTCAGACACAGAACACTGCTTTGTGGAAACAGGGCTTTGCGGATGTCTTTCAACAAGTCTTTTTCTACCAGCAGTTTGCCGTGTGTGCTGATGATGCCCGGGTCGAGCACTACGTGCTTGGGCTTGTAGAGGTCTAGTAGCCGGGCTATGGCGATGGCCGTCTCGCGGTTCCTTACCATTCCCACTTTTACCACTTCGGGGTGGAGGTCGTCCATTACCGCCTCTATCTGTTTCCTGATGTTCTCTGACGGCAGGTCAAACACTTCCTGTATGCCGAAGGTGTTCTGTACCGTTACTGCTGTTATGGCGGTTGCGGCGTATCCGCCCAATGCCGATATCGTTTTGATGTCTGCCTGTATGCCTGCTCCGCCTACTCCGTCCGAGCCGGTTATGCTGAGTACAGGCACACAATTCATTACACGCTTCATATTCAAATGTTCTTCTCGGTACAAAGAAAAGGTGTTTGCCTGAATGTTACAATTCTTTGTTCCGATTTTGATAAATAGCTTGCTCAAAATTGCAAATTAGGCACTATTCTGTTCTTGTTTTGACAAGGAAACTGCTGTTTTGAAAAAATTGGTCTTCCTGTCTGCGCTTGCTCACGCATTTTGTCAGTCGGGGGTGGTTGCGCTGCTTTTTGGCTCAGGTTGCGCTTTAGGTGTCATAGCTCTGGTGGTAGACGGTGTGGCTTTTTTGTCACATAACCGACTGCCTTTCTGCCATAATGTCGGAATTTTGTGTGGCTTTGTTTGCTGAAATGGCAGTTTTTTCAAAAAAATGGGAGTTTTTGCGTTTGGCACACCCTTTGCTCTTTATTGGGCGTGGATTTGAAAAGAATCTGCACTAACAGATAGATAATAATTAAAATTAAGATAAATTATGGGAAAGATTATTG
>DGTD01000022.1:0-153 GCA_002396385.1 Bacteroidales bacterium UBA4345 | reverse complement strand
AGATTATTGGTATCGACTTGGGAACTACCAACTCTTGCGTTGCCGTTATGGAGGGCAACGAGCCTAAGGTAATTCCAAACAGCGAAGGTAAGAACACCACTCCTTCTGTTATAGGTTTCGTCCAGGGTGGCGAGCGTAAGATTGGCGACCCTG
>DGTD01000083.1 GCA_002396385.1 Bacteroidales bacterium UBA4345 | reverse complement strand
GGTCTTTCTGTGAACCATCGGTGCCACACTGCCATGCGAAGTAGCCATCCCACTGGCCGCTCTTGTGCCACATGTGGTTCTTGGCGAATGCCCAAAGCTTGTCGAACTCTTCCTTGTGGTCGGTCTGCACGCAGATCATCATACCGTAAGACATACCTTCAGAGCGGACGTCGTTGTTACCGGTATCGAGGATGTAGGCCTCGTTACCCTTGTCGTAGTATACCTTGTTGCTACCTTTGAAGTAGTGGTCCCAAAGTTGGTCGAGCTTCTTCTGGATGTCAGATTCGCTCTTGCCCAAAACGGTTGCGAATGGGCTGGTGTAGTCGCCAGTGTAGAATGCTCCGGTTCCGTTCTTGCCGTTCTCCTCACAAGTAGGACCAAAGTAAGCACCATTCTCGTCGAAGAACGTAGAACCAGTGTTAGGTTGAGGATCATCTCCTCCGCAATCTGTACAAGGCTCATCACCTCCACAGTTTTCAACATTCATTGTTGTGGTTTGTGCCAAAACTGAGCCTTTTGAATTGGTGATGGTCAGCATACCTTTACCTGCGGCTTTTGGCTTCCAGTCAATACTGCCTGCTGCACTTATTCCATCTTTAATAACGTAGCCTGCAACTCCGCTAAATTCTACGTAGTTGATGTTACATCCGTCACCGCCCTTTGTCGACTTAATCAGCAGGCGCATCTTGCTTGTTGACACAGGACTGAATGTTGCAGAAAAATCGTGACCGATTGTTTTACCGGTGTAGGCAGTTTTCCATGAACCACCCTCGTCGTATTGAATTTCGAAAGATGATATTACATCGTATTCAGTACATTCGTCAATCTTGACGCCACCAACAGTTTGGGTCTTTCCTAAATTGAATTCAACCCATTCGTCTGAACTGCCCATAGAACCCCAACGGCTGTTACCTCCGTGGCTTCCATCGTCAGTTAGAATGTTGTCGACTACCCAATAAGGGTTGTCTGCTGTTTCTCCCCATTCAGATGACGCTTTAACGCTGGAAACAGAAATTTCTGTTGAATTAGAACCTGTTCCCCAGTTTAATGAGTAGGTTCTGCCGTTGACATCGCCCTCCAAAGTCCATGAAACCTTGTAGGTGGAGTCTTTACAGAACTTGTCGCCTGAAATAGAGATGTTGAATTTAGGTTCTGGAACGGCAGGCACGCCTGATCCTACTTCTATATCGCCCCCGTTAGGAATGGCTTTAAAGTAGATGTATCCGTTCTTCTCCTCAAAATCCAATTCTTCGTCTTTCTGTTTTACGGTAATGTTCGACCAGCCATCCTGCATTGGTACACGCACAGAAAGAGGGTATTTCCACTCACAGAGCGTGTTCTGGGTGAGGTTTTGTGAAAGCGTTAACGAATAGGTGTCGCCACTAGCATCGCTTGCTATTTTCTTGAAACTAGCGTTGTCACGTTCTTTAAGGTACATAATAGCATCGCGTGCTGTGCATACCCAGTAGTCGCTCTCGTTTTGCTTCAGCCACGACAGTGTTTGCGTAAAGGCGTCTTGGCTGGTTGGAGAGTAACTCCCACCGCCAGCATATCCTTGTATTCCGTGGATGAGGAACACCATCCAGCCGCCGTTGGCACCTGAACACCTGCTTTGAAATTGTGACGCGTTGTTGATACCCTGGCTACCACATATCTGACAGTCGAATTTTGACAAATCACTAGGAGATTTGCTATTAGTCTGACCTCCACAAATACGTCCGCCAATGTAGTTCTGAAGAACACTGTTACCCATATGGTTGCAGTTCGGATAAGCGATGGTCAAGCATGGTTGGCCGATGTTCTGCTCAATTGTTTTCTTTGAAGATGCCAACTCTCCAGCGTTACTACTGTGTGAGTCGGTATGGCTACCAATCTCATGGCCGTTTTGGGCGAATTGCTTATATACGCCCCAATTGCTTCCGGCCCAGCCTGTTACCATGTAGAAAGTGGCTTTGAAACCATACTGGTCCAATTGCTTGGCTGCCCACTGGTGCGAACTGACTTCGTTCGCCGCGTCGTCGAAAGTGAAGGTCACTGCCGACTTGCACCAGTTCTCCCATGTCGCAATGTCTTGCGCTGAGAGGGACATGATGCCCAATGCGGTCGCTGAAACCGCAGTTAGTAATCGTTTTTTCATATTTATTAATTTAAAGTTATACATAGTGATGGTGAAATACTTTTTATGATTCACTTTTTACCCTTTCATGTAACTCTACCATATGGTATTAGTTGACATATAATTAGATATATGTCTTTTTGTATATACTATACTACTTCTTTCCCCAATAGTGAATACACTTTTAGGACGTTATTCTAAAATTATGGAATTTACATTACTTTTTTTAAACGACTAATTTCTTGAAGTCACGCAAATATAATATCTTTTTTAATATTTTATCTCTTTTTTTCAGCAAATAACCGCTTTTTCTTTAAATGTATGTCTCTTTTCGTGTTTTGTTTGTAGCTTTGCCAAAATTATTTACAGCTATGTTGAAAGCATTATTCAAGAAATTCTTGCATCTGTTTTATCCTCAGTTCCATAACGAACAGTATTACAACAAGACTCTAATCAAGTATATTGTTTGGCAAAGAATTTTAGGACTAAATAGAAGTACGCCTTGGCCCGTTCATTTCACTTCGTTGGTTAAGTGCCCAGAGAATATTAAGAATGGTACTAAAGCTCCTGGTTATTCAATGGGGTGCTACATCGATGGGCGAAATGGTATTGTTATCGAGGAGAATGTTTATGTTGGCCCCCGTGTTTCCCTTATCAGCATGAACCACGATAAGAATAATCTTGAAGAGTATGTTAAATGCAAGCCTATAATTATAAGGAAGAATTCTTGGCTGGCTGCAAACTCCATAATTTTGGCTGGTGTTGAATTGGGTGAACATACTGTTGTGGCTGCAGGTGCTGTTGTTACAAAATCTTTCCCTGATGGTCACCAAATGTTGGCTGGAAATCCGGCCGTTGTTATCAAGAAATTAGATTAATCGTTATTGCAATTAGCCTTTGAATAAAAAAAACATACCTAGTTTCACAACTAAGTATGTTTTTTACTTAAATCTATAACTATGAAATGATATGGAAAATTTAGAAATATATGTGAATCCTTTTTTCTATTGAATGATATGCAAATTTATTACCTTTTTTCAATTATGCAAAATAATCTAGTAAAAATCATTTTTTGAGGATTATTTTTCAACAATTTTAAACAAATATGTCGCTATCATCCTTCCCCTTTATAATTTTGAACTTGTTCCAACCATTTGCTTCCCTATATTTGGCGATTTGTTGGGTTGGAACGTAAAGAACCACATTTTCTGTGTCTACGCCTGCAAAACTATTCGGCATGGCTATTGGTGGATTGGGGGCCAGACATTCGATTGAACTGATGAGCTTACAACCTCTGAATGCGTGAGAATCTATCAGCCTCAAGCTTGCAGGAAGTGTTATGTTCGTTAAACTTCTACAATGCCTTAGCGATTCTTCTCCCAGTTTCTGAAGTCCGGTGTATTTCCATCTGCCGTTTGTTTGAAGTTCGCTTCGGCTGCTTGGAATGTTAATTTTTTCGAGGTGGCTACATCCCCTTAATACTTCATTACACAATACTTTTAAGCCTTTAGGCAGTGTGATAGCTATAAGTGATGAACAGTCTTCAAATGCTTTTTTGCCGATCTCAACTAGCGAATCTGGCAAGTTTATGTGCCTTAATTTTATGCATCCTTTAAATGCCTCTTCGCTTATTGATATCAGTCCGTCTGGTAGTTTGATTTCTGTAATCCGCATGCAGTGTTCGAACGCCTTTCCTTTTATTTCCTCAATTCCTTCTGCTAGCGATACTGATAATAAGGCAACACAATTCCGAAAACTGTTTTCTGGAATCTTTTTCAGACCATGGGGTATTGTTATTCCTTTCAAGTCACTACAGTTTGTAAAAGCTCCCCCTTCCAGACTCTCTAGTGTTTCGGGTAGTTCAATGCTTTGAAGTGCGGTACAGTCCCAAAACGCATAGGTTCCTATTTTCTTTAGACCTATCGGCAGGTTTATTTTCTGCAACGATCGGCAACCCTTGAAGGCCATCTCTTCTATTGACTTTATTGTCGAGGGTAGATATATGTGTTGTAGATGGTCGCAATTTTCAAATGTGCAGGCATCTATGCTTGTTACCCCCTCAGGAAGCAGAATAGTTTCAAGACTTCTGAATCTGCTGAAAACGTAATCGATTTCTCCCGTTGTTGTAAGTCCCTGTGTCTTACTGATGTCAAGATGCGAGAGGTTGTTGTATTTTTTTAGTGACCCTATAAATTTCCAGTCGCTGTAGTTTATTGTTCCTGTGACCTGAAGGTCGGTAGTTGCCGACCATTCTTTGGGAGTGAGCTGCTTTTCTAGTTGCCCAGCGTTTTTGTTTTCTATTATTGTCATAGGTGTTTTATGTCGGTTCTAAAAAAGGATGTTTTCTGCTGTAACCTTTGTGAAGGAACTCCATATCTTGTCTTGCTGGTATGTCGCATAACCGTTCAGGGGTACTGTCAGTTCTACATTCTGGTAGCAATACGAAGAAAATGAGTCTTCTTTACAATGAGGTGGTATGTGGTAATGGCAGTTAATCCGTCGCAAAGATACACAATTTCGGAATGCATCTTCTGATATGGTTAGTTCGTTATCGCCCAAATTGATGGTGTCTAGCAACTGGCAGTTCCAATATGCCCCCCTCCCTATATGGCTGATGCTTCCACTTAAATCAATGTGTTTTAATGAACAACAGTCTGCAAACGCAAAATCTTCTATTGTGGCCGTGTTCGTTCCTATTACAACTTTTTTCAGCCGTTTGCAACCTATAAAAAGGCTGTTCGGTATAATGGTTATAGAGTCTGGTAGTATAATGGATGAGAGGCGTTCGGCGTCGGCAAACGATTTATATTTTAATCCTGTTGTCTGCGTTTCGCCTAAGTCTATTTCTGAAAGTTGGCCCTTTATGCACATCTCTCTTAAAAAATCAATGTCGTTATCGTTTATCTTTCCCGAAATTGAAATTTTACTAACGTTTTGCCATATATCACACAAATACGCTTTCAGTTCTGTTTTTACAATTGTTGGTGAGTAGGTTATGGTGTTTTTCTCCCCATTCCCTAGTCGGTAGACTACTGACGTGAATGAGTCTACTTCTCTAATGTTCTTAAATAGTTTCCAGCCTTTTGCTTTCTTATATTTGTCTATTGTGCCTTTGGGCACGTAGAGCATTTTGTCTTGTGAATTGTCTATAACAGGTCCTTTGCACTTTGGTGGTGTTTGCGCCCAACAACATATTTTCCCTAAATTCCGGCAGGCATTAAAACAGTCGTTTCCAACTTCTTTTAGTTTGTTTGGCATTTCTATAGCCGTTAAGTGCGTACAGTTTTCGAATGCCTTTTCTCCTATTCTTTGTAGAGAATTTGGTAGTTTTATGCTCCGCAGTTGGAAACTGTTGGTAAAAGCGCTACTGGCAATTTCTTCTACTCCGCTTGGAACGCAAAAGTCGTATTCTCCCTTTTTCAAAAGGTCGTAATGAGGGTCTCCTTCTTTGTAGTCTTCAGCTTCGGAAAGGTGTTTTTCCAGAACCTTTCCTCCTTCTGTATAGTTTGTGTCGCCCACGTTATACTTGTCGTGGTCGATGTTCCACCTTATTTCTGTCTTCTTGTTGGTGAAATCGTGGATTAGGGTGCCGGTCCGCTCTTTATCTATACTTCGAGGCAATACAACGGTGTTGAGTCTCTCACAACCGGCAAATGCTCTGGACGCTATTTTTTGAGTACCTTCCTTTATTTGTATTTCACCTTCCCGTTTCGGTGGGCAGAATAGAAACTCTTTCCCTTCTTTTGTATAAAGCAGTCCGTTGACTGATTTATATGAAGGATTTTGCTCGTTAACGTTAATTATTTTAAGCTCGTGGCATCCGTTTAATGCTCCTTTTTCAATTTTTCTCAAACTTTTGGGAAGACTTAGCGTATTAATTGACAAACATTTCAAACTGTTTCGTTCCAAGGTTTCCAAACCTTCCGGTATGTTCAGGTTGCCCAAGCCTCTCTCAAAGAATATATAATGTTTGTGGTTTTCTGGAAGTATACATTCAAAAAGGTCAATGATGTAGATACCTTTGTTTATGGCAGTCAGATTGTCTATCCATTCAATGTCTCTATCGTTTATCTTTCCTTTTAGTTTTAAGCCCTTTAACCTTCTCCACTCTGTCTCGTCTAATTGTTCTTTCAGAGTGCCTGGGGTATTTATGAAGATGTTCTGCATTTTCTTTAAAGTTGTGTGCTGTCTTCGTTTCGGAATAGAGCTTGCATTAATACTTCTTTGTAATTTTTCCCTATCGACAGTTTCTCCTTCCCTATTACAACCATATTGCCTTCGATGGCTTCAATCCTTTTTTGTGCCACAATGTACGATTTATGGATACGAAGGAAACGGTTGGCGGGTAGCTCCTCTTCTAGCTTCTTTAAAGAGTAGTAGGCTGTTATTTTCTTGTCTACCATATGGAAAGTTACGTATTCGCTTTGACCTTCTATGAAAATTAAGTCGTCGAAGTTGATCTTATAAAGTTTGTAGTCGGCTTTCACCATTATAAAGTCTTTGGTATCAGCCTGGCTGCTTTTGACTTGGTTTTCTGTCGCATGTTTAAGGTTGAACAACTCTGTCGCCTTGTTGACCGCCTTCATGAAACTGGCAAATGAAATGGGCTTAAGTAGATAATACACAGCCTCTAATTCGTAACTTTCAAGGGCATATTCCGAATATGCGGTCGTAAAGACGACCATTGGCTTGTTTACCATTGTTTTGACAAAATCTAAACCCGATAGTTCCGGCATCTGTATGTCGGTGAACATCAGGTCGATTTGGTTGTTTTGTAGGTATGCTGCTGTTTCCAGTGCGTTGCTGCACTGTTTGCATAGCTCGAGGTTGGGCACTTTCGATATGTAGTCCGACAATAATTTTCGGGCTGGATATTCGTCATCAACTACCATTACCCGTATTTTCTGTGTATTTTCCATAAGCAATGCCTATTCTTTCGTTGTTTTTATGTTTTCCTCTATCTCGAGTTCCAACTTGATGGTGAAAGTGTTGTCAGTTTCTTCTATGTCCAGTTTGTGTGTTGTCGGGTAGAGTAGTTGTAGCCTTTTTTCCACATTTTTTATGCCGACTCCCTCACGTTCTGTTTTTCCCTTTTTTTTAGGCCCTTTTGTATTCGATGTTGAAAAATAGAGTTTGTTCCCTCTGGTTTTCAACGAGACTCTGAGATAAGCGTCTTTCCTTGAACCTAAATCGCTATATTTGAAACTGTTTTCAACGAACGGTTCCAATAGCATCGGTGATATGTACACACGTTCCGATTCAACATCTTTCTCGAAACTTAAATTTAATGAATTTTCGTAACTAAATTGCTGGAATCTGATGTAATTTTCAATGTATTTGATCTCATCTCTCAGTAGGATGTGGGATTGTTTGCTTTCGTCTGTCACATAACGGAGCATCTCGGAAAGTATAAGTATGCTGTCGGGGGCGTTTTTGTCGTTCGTATATACCATCGAATAGATGTTGTTGAGCGAGTTGAAAAGAAAATGAGGATTGATCTGTGAACGCAGGAATCGTAACTCCATTTCGTTCCTTTCGCGTTCTAGTTCCCCTTTTATTGCCTCTTCCTTTTTTTTCTTCTGTGAATAATACAGCATGAAGTCTAAAAAAAATGCGCATATGAACAAAACTGCTATCTTTGTGGGAGCGCTGATTATCAGTGCTTCACGGCTCTCGTCCTGCATGGCCTCTTGTGGAAAAAATACTTTCTTTTCTGAGGGCAGATTAGTGTCTAAAAGCGAAATGTCTTCTGGTGTGTTTATTATATTGTCAATGTAGTAGTTTGTAACCTCTTGGTCCATGGTGGTAAAAAGAGGTATCAGCGCAGTTAAAATACATACTGAGACAAGCAGATATACCGCAGTCCCTTTTTTTTCCAGTATCTTGGGAATTAGTACATATCGGTCGGTATAGGTTATCGCTATCAGACCTAATTCTATTGATGTGGCGGTAAGTATCGACAGTCGGAAGTCTATAGCTGTATTACTAACAATCATTATTCCGAATACGGCTATCCATACAAGGAATTCTGATAGCTTGTTGTTGCGTATTATGGTATCTATCATTGTGGTTTTGTTCTTTTTTCCATACAAATGTAGGTTATTTTTCTGCGATAAGCGATAGCCTATGTTGAAGGATTTTTGCCTCTTGTTGAAAAAATTACCACCCTTTGGCTTATTGGCGCTTATTTTGTCTCGAACATCAAATGTTAATTGATTTTTTGTAGGATTGTTTTCATAGATTAAAATTTTCAAATGGTTAAATAAGACAAGTGTTGCTATTGCCGATGTGAATCGTTCTGATAGCAGAAAAGGGCTCCTTTAATTAGGAACCCTTTTCTTTTATTCTACAATCCCTTCCAATTCGATGAAGATTTTTCTGGTGGCGTATGCATCGAGTGCTGCGTATAGCTGTTGTTTCGGGCTTAACTCTTCTGCTTCCCAATTGCTGAGGCGCTGTCCTTTCGAGATCCTTTTGCCAAAGACTATAGCATAGATTTTCGACAAACTCTTTTCCTCGATGCCGAACGTGGTGACATAATTCTGCAATTCTATGAAGTTGTCGGGCTTTAAATCGTTTTTTATTTGTGCTAATGCTCTAAAATCGTCTTTTGTTGATAGCCCGATTTTTTTTACCCGCTTCGATTTCAAGAATTTAGCAAGACAATTTGGCATCCCTATCTGGTTGAGCCTGAAAAGGTAGCAATTCGTTGAATCACTTATTTGCATAAGGGCAACGTTGTGGGTCTCGCCTTTTGTAAACGAGGGTTTTGTTTCTGTATCGAAGCCTACAATTTTTTGTTTCATTAAATGCGAGCATGCGGCTTCCGCCTCTTCTTCTGTATTGACGATGCATATGTTACCACTATATGTTTCGGCCTCTAGTTCGTTAAGCTCGTCTTTTGTCAGGCTTGGCTTAAAATTTCGTGTCGTCGTCATTTCCTTCGGTTTCGTTTGTCGTGAAGTCGCTGTCCGATGAATAGAGAGCGTTATGAATGGCCACTAGTGAACTCAGTAGTTTCTGCCCCCATACATTTTTGAAGTTGTCTTTGCAAAAAACAATTGCTTCTATCATGACTGAACCATTGGCACTGTTGAAGTTCAATATCATGTCTTTCAAGTCTTGATAGACGTCTGCCAAATTTTCCGAGATGCTGGCTGGAAGAGGCTCTAAACTATACTGCATGTCGCTCACCTGGGTGTCAAGATAGTTGTCTAATTCTCCAAGTAAGCGGGCTATGTTCTGTCGGACTGCTTCGTAGTCGTCTTCTGTCACGAACGATTCAACGTCATCGTTCAAACTGCTGATGAGCTCGGGTAGTAGTGCTGTCTTTAAGTAGAGCAATGGTATTATTTTGCTCATTCTGTCTAAGAAGTCGCGATTATTGCTTTTGCCGCATTGCTCAAGCTGGCAGCAGTATTCGTTCGCTACTGTCACGAACTCGACCACATTTGCTGAGTATAGGGATGAATTTGCCTCGCTTTCTTTTTGCATTTGTTGTTGCTTTATTCGAATTTTCTATACAAAATTAGCGAAAAATAGATATATATCAAACTTACCGGTTGTCTACTGTTTCCGGATTGATGTCGTGGTTTGCAAAGCGGTGCTCGGCCAGTTTTTCGTAGCGGGTCCCTGGCTTTCCATAATTGCACCATGGGTCTATCGATATACCCCCTCTTGGCATGAACTTACCCCATACTTCTATATATTTGGGATTCATTAATTTTATCAGGTCTTTCATAATGGTGTTTACACAATTCTCGTGAAAATCGCCATGGTTTCTGAAGCTGAATAGGTAGAGTTTCAGACTTTTGCTTTCCACCATTTTCTCGTCGGGCACGTAACTTATGTAGATGGTTGCAAAGTCTGGCTGGCCGGTTATCGGGCAGAGGCTTGTGAATTCCGGACAATTGAATTTTACCCAGTAGTCGTTTTCCGGGTGCTTGTTTTGAAAGCATTCCAAAACCTCGGGCGCATAGTCGGTGGGGTAGTTGGTCTTTCTGCCCAAACTGTGTAGCTCTTCCATCTTTATTTATTTAATGTCATTAGTTTTTTCTTGTCTAAGTATCCTTTCAGTCCTTCGGCTCTAAGTTTGCATGCCGGACATTCGCCACAACCATTTGCTACAATGCCGTTGTAGCAGGTCAGTGTGCGTGTTCGTATAAGTTCAAGCACTCCCAATTGGTCGGCCAGTTCCCAAGTCTGTTCTTTGTTTAACCACATCAGTGGTGTGTGAATCTCAAACTCGTAGTCCATAGCCAGACCTAGCGATGTGTTCAGACTTTTAATGAAGTTGTTCCTGCAGTCGGGGTAACCGCTGTAGTCGGCTTGACCAACTCCTGTTACCAGGTTGTGGACGCCTATGCCGAAAGCGTAGACGGCCGCATAGGTAAGAAATATCATATTTCTGCCGGGGACAAAGGTGTTGGGGTAACTGCCCGCTGGCTTTTCTTTGTCTATCTCAATTGTGGGGTCTGTTAGCGAGTTGTGTGTGAACTGCTTGAACACGTCTAACTCGCATAAATGAAACGGTATGTTGTTCTCTTTGGCTATTTGTGCGGCTATGTCGTTTTCTTTTACGTGCTTTTGCCCGTACTTGAATCCGATGGCGTACACCTTTTTGAATTCCCTCATTGCCCAAAAAAGGCATGTGGTAGAGTCTTGACCTCCGCTAAGCAGTACGACTGCGCTTTCTTTCATATCCATTGCTCTATTGTTTTTATGGCGTGTTGAGGTCTTCGCAGCTACAGACGTTCCCATACCTTAAATGCATGACAAAACGGTCAACCTTGTTTTTTACGTGGTGTTCAAGCACACGGAAACCTCACAGTTACACTGCAAAGTTACATTTTTTCTTCAACTTAAAAGTTCTTGTTGTCAATATAAGTTTCTAAAAGGCGCGTAATACCGTTTTCATTATGCGGCGTTACATGGAAGTCGGCTACCGATGCGGGTATAAGGCAGCTATTGCCTTCCGACAAGTGGATTTCACGGTTTGCCTTGTCGGGCATTTTCCACCAGCCGTAGCCCTCTGTGCTTTTAATTCTGATGGTGCAGTCGCCAGAAAGACACATGTAAATAATGAAACTGTCGTATTTATAGAGCTTCCGGTGAAAGGACCGGTCGACTTCGAGTAGCTTAGTGACGAAGAATTCGCTTGATACAACAGGAACGGGCTTGTTTATCTTATGTTTGTAATGTGTGCGGTAGTCTGGTTCAATTGTGTAGTCTATCGCGTCTTTGGCTTCCTCGGTGTGTAATTCTCTCAGCTTACCGTCCAGACCTGGGCGGTTGTAGTCGTATATACGGTAGGTGATGTCGCTGCTTTGTTGGATTTCGGCCAAAAGAATGCCTCCACAGATGGCATGAATTCGACCCGATGGTATGTAGAACACATCGCCGGCCTTTACTTCATGTTTTGCCAGTACATCGCATATACTCCCTTTTTTCACATGCTCTTGTAGTTCTTCGGGATTTATCTGTTCTTTCAATCCGGAATACAGGTAGGCGCCGGGTTCGGCTTTCATAATGAACCACATTTCGGTCTTGCCGAAACAGTGGTGCCTCTTTTGTGCTAGTTGGTCGTTTGGGTGTACTTGTATCGACAAGTCTTTTGCGGCATCAATATATTTAATAAGTAGAGGAAATTCCTGTCCGTATTTTTTCGATACGGCTTTCCCTAACATCAGTTCTTTGTATTCCTTCGTCAGAAAGCCAAGGTCTTTACCTGCTAATGGACCGTTCTTTACAATGCTTTTGCTTTTGGGAACAGCGCTGACCTCCCAACTCTCGCCGATGGGCTCGTCGTCTGCTGCCAGTCCTTTCAATGGTTTCAGGCGGTTGCCACCCCATACTACTTTGTGGAAGTTATTCTCAAATAAAAGCGGATATAGAATCTCCATATGGTACAAATGTCTTTTCTATGCAAAATTACATAAAAAAGCCGACAATCGGCCATCTTTATCCTGTCGTTGTCTTCTGCTTTAATAAAATTGTACAAACAGAAGATTTTTAGGCAAAAAAGCGTTACTTTTGCAAAATAATATGCGCAATCTGTAAAGAAGGATGGATTCGAATGAAATTGAAATACGCAGGCTCGTCTCAAATCTTCAGATGAAGGCAGCCTTAATCACCGCAATATCAATTCTTTTTGCGGGCGGATTGCTGTTCTGCATTTTCAGACGTGATGCCGTCTCCTTCATGACATTTACGACATGTGCGGTTGTGGCTATAGCGGGCGTTTCTGCTATCCGTTACACTGTTTTCTGTCGAAATACAGTGCTTAAAGGCAGCATTTCTTATATTCAATCCGTATTGTTCGGTTTCCGTTTCTTCTTTTTGAGTGGAATGGTCATTACTTTGGGTGTGTATTTGTTTTTACGCTTCCATCCACAGTTTTTTGCCGATCTTTTCGCACAAATGGAACTTCAGTACCAGTATGCTGTTGAAAATGGTATTAAGATGTGGCTTTCGCTCGACGAATTGCAAAAAGAGAAACAGATTGTTCTCTCTTTGTCTGCTTACTCCGTTGCCTTCAATTTGTGGTTTTCTTACCTTTTTTCTGGTACAGTTGCCACTTTTGTTTATTCGCCTTTTATTGCGAAAAAAGGTATGGTTAGTTAATTTGCTTTTTATTTAGACAGTTATGAATATTTCAGTGGTTATTCCGTTATTTAACGAGGAAGAGTCCTTGCCGGAATTGTTTTCCTGGATTGATAGAGTTATGCAGGCCAACAGTTTCTCGTACGAGGTCATCTTTGTGAATGATGGTAGCACCGACAACTCTTGGCAGGTGATTAAAAAACTGAGCGAACAGTCAGATTGTGTCAAGGGTATTAAATTCCGACGCAATTACGGGAAAAGCGCCGCCCTCTATTGTGGATTCAAAGAGGCTGAGGGTGATGTAGTTATTACTATGGATGCTGACCTTCAAGACAGCCCAGATGAAATACCGGAACTTTATCGGATGATTACCGAAGAGAATTACGATTTGGTGTCGGGGTGGAAGAAGAAACGCTACGATAACAAACTCACTAAAAATTTGCCTTCTAAATTGTTCAATGCCACTACAAGGGCTATCTCGGGTATTCATAACCTCCATGATTTCAACTGTGGACTGAAGGCCTATAAAAAGGCGGTCGTTAAAAATATTGAGGTCTATGGCGAAATGCACCGCTATGTTCCTTATTTGGCTAAAGAGGCAGGGTTTAACCGTATTGGTGAGAAAGTGGTTCAGCACCAGGCTCGAAAGTATGGGGTGACAAAATTCGGTTTGAACCGTTTCGTTAACGGTTATCTCGATTTGTTGTCGTTATGGTTCCTTTCTTCTTTCGGGAAAAAACCGATGCACTTCTTCGGTGTGGTTGGTTCTGTGATGTTCTTTATTGGACTTGTGGCTGTCTGTGTGGTCGGTGGTATTAAACTGAGCCATATCTTGGCTAATACTCCGGCTCCGTTAGTCACCAACAGCCCATACTTCTTCCTGGCTCTTACCATGATGATTCTTGGTACTCAGCTCTTCCTTACAGGTTTCGTGGCTGAATTAGTGTCGAGGAATTCTCCGAACAGGAACAAATACCAATTGGAAGAATTGCTCAACTTGGAAGACCATGGCCTTGGCTTTAGTAAATTAGATGATAATTAACTGTTATTCCGACGATGAATACAATACTCGAAATAGTTAAAATGTCTGCTTCTGGCATTCTCGTTCTTATTATGGCCTATTTCATTTTAGACCGTTTTTTCAGAAATGCCGAGCGTAAGCGTTATTTTGAGATGAAGAAGGAGGCTGCTAAGGCCCTTAATCCTATCAGACTTACCGCATACGAGCGTTTGGCTTTGTTGCTGGAACGTCTGAATCCCGATAGCTTGGTTGTCCGTGTCCAATCTCCTGGTATGTCGGCTCAAATGTTGCACCTGGCTCTTATTACTACCATTCGGGAAGAGTTTGACCATAATGTGACACAGCAGATATATGTAAGCAACGATGTCTGGCTGATGGTGCGTGGCGCTAAGGAAAACTTGTTGCAGTTCATAAACACTGTTGCAAGCCAAATGCCTGACAATGTGCCTGCTGTTGAGTTGGCTAAAATCATTATTGAAAAGTATAACGACACTGAAAACGCTACGCCTATTCAGGCGGCGTTGGAAGGATTAAAACGGGAGGTTAGAGGGTTCCAGTAATTTATGGATTTGCACGAAATCATAGCAAAACGTTTCTCTGTAAGAAATTACATCGATAAAAAGGTTGAGAAAGAGAAAATCGATTATATTCTCGATTGTGCCAGATTGGCTCCCTCTGCTTGTAATCGTCAACCTTGGACCATTTATGTCGCTAGTTCGCCAGATGTTTTAGCAAATTTGAAACTGGCTTATGCCCGTGAGTGGATGGATAAGGTTTCTACCATTATAGTAGTTTCTGCCCATCATGACCAATCGTGGCACAGGGAACGTTTTGACAATAAGGACCATAGTGATGTTGATTTGGCTATTTTGGCCGACCATATCATTTTGGCTGCCACTCAGTGCGGACTTGGGTCTTGCTGGGTTTGTGCTTTTGAACCTGACTTGTGCCGCAAGGCTTTAAATATAGACGACGCTCAAGAGGAGCCTGTGGTGATGATTCCTATCGGATATGCCGACTCTTCAGTTGCCGTCCCTGAAAAGAAAAGGAAAAATATCTCTGATATCGTTGTTCTCAAATAATTGTTACTGATGGGTCGTTTGTTTAAATATGTATTCCTTCTTGTCGCATTCCCGTTGTGCTTGCTCTTTGCTTCGTGCGACAACGATGCCTGCAAGGAAGATATGTATACCTCTATGAGCTTGACTCTATACCACCGGACTGTTCCCTCCCAATACTTCCCGCTTGTCGACACTTTTTCGCTTTATAGGGTGAAGGATGGTAAGCTGATTGCTACAGATTATACAGATACTGCCGGTGTTTACACGTTCAAACTTGCTCTAGACCCGTCTTCTTCGAAGTCGCGCTATTTTTTGAACAGCCCTTACCTGCACGATACTATTATAGTGTCTCATGTAAACGCCTATGAGTTTGTCTCTGCAGAATGCGGTGCTCGTATTGTTTCTTACATCGACACTGTATATTTTGCAAGTGGTCGTGTCGAAGACTCAATTTCTATTACTAATCATTTTGTCAACGGTGCATACGATGCTCAGAACGTTAAAATATATATGGAGTAGCCTTGCGTGCCTTATGATGGTTGCCAGTGCTAATGCGTCAGATTCTACCTCTGTCTCTAACAGATGGTATAAGGGCTTCTTTTTAGACGTTGATGTCGTTGAACCTGTTATGTCGGTTATAGGCGATAGCAAACACAAAGGGGCAAATGCTTCATTGTCGGTCAATTTAAAAAATACATTCTTCCCGACTGTCTTGGTCGGGTATGCTTCATATGACGCATCGTCAGATTATTCTAATTACGTGGTTCAACCTGACGATTACGCTTATAAGGTCAAAGGCCCTTATTTTAAGGCTGGTCTCGATTTTAATATGATCAAATCTGTAAAACGGTTTAAACCTACGTGTTTTATTGGCGTAAGATATGCTTTTTCCGTTTATGATTATGATATTTTAAATGTGGCTGTGGCTCAGCCTGAGTGGGGCAGTAGCAGCACGATAAGTGTTTCTGATAATACCTTCGCCCAGTGGGGTGAATTCTTAGGTGGGGTCAGGGTGCCTGTCTATAATAGGCTGTATCTTGGTTTTGAAGGTTGTTATAAATGGTCGTTTTCTCCAAGAACAGACCATTTCCGCAATAACGAGGGTACTTCTGTCGCTATCAATCAATCTTATGCCCCTGGTTTTGGCGATAAGAACGGTGTTACCTGGGGACTTCGCTATTTGGTTAGCTTCTTTTTTTAGAGTATAGAAATAAATTACATATTACAATATAATGGCAGATTTAAAAGTATTGAATCGAGCAGCCGACAATGTTAGAATTTTGACGGCTGCCATGGTTGAAAAAGCAAAGTCCGGACATCCTGGGGGATCAATGGGAGGCGCTGACTTTATCAATGTCCTTTATTCCCAGTTCCTGAACTACGATCCTACCGACCCGGGTTGGGTTTGTCGCGACCGTTTTTACCTCGATCCGGGGCATATGTCTACCATGCTCTATTCTGTACTTCTCTTTTCGGGAAAGTACACAATGGACGATATTAAATCTTTCCGTCAGTGGGGTAGTAATACGCCTGGCCACCCTGATATCGACATTACACATGGCATTGAGAATACTTCCGGACCGCTCGGACAAGGACACGCTATGGCTTGTGGTGCCGCTATTGCAGAACGCTTCTTGGCTGCCCGTTTTGGCGAATGGATGAGTCATAAAATCTATACCTTTATTTCTGATGGTGGTATTCAGGAAGAAATTTCTGAGGGTGTTGGACGTTTGGCTGGAACTTTGGGCCTTTCTAACCTCATTATGTTCTACGATGCCAATCAAATCCAGCTCTCAACCCGTGTAGAGGAGGTCGATGATGAAGATATCGCCGCTAAATATAGGGCTTGGCATTGGAATGTTATTGAAATAGATGGTAACGATGCACAACAGATTATCGATGCTTTGACTGCTGCTAACAAGTCTACCGACAAACCTACCCTCATTATCGGACATACTATTATGGGGAAAGGATGTAAAATGCCTGATGGCTCGAGTGCTGAAATGCTGGTTTCTACTCACGGACAACCTCTGTCTAAAGCCGGTGTCGATGTGGCGCTCACCATTAAGGGATTGGGTGGAAACCCTGAAGACCCGTTCCAAATTTTCCCTGATGTACAGAAACTCTATGCCGACCGTTTGGCTGAACTCACCAAATTGGCTGCTGATAAGAAAAAGAAGCAGGCTGAGTGGGCTAAACAGCATCCCGATCTGGCTGCAAAACTGGAAGAGTATTTTAGTGGACGTGCTCCTAAAATCGACTATAGCAAAATTGAACAGAAGGCGAACGTTGCCACTCGCACGGCTTCGGCTGCTGTTTTAGGTGTATTGGCTGAACAGGTGGGTAACATGATTGTGGCTTCGGCCGACCTTTCGAATTCAGATAAGACGGACGGTTTCTTGAAAAAGACTCATCCGATTAGAAAGGGTGACTTCTCTGGCGCTTTCTTGAATATGGGTGTCTCTGAGTTGACTATGGCTTGTGTGATGAATGGTCTTGCCGCTCACGGTGGCGTTATTGCAGCTTGTGGCACTTTCTTTGTCTTCTCCGACTATATGAAGCCTGCTATGCGTATGTCGGCGCTGATGCGTCTGCCTGTGAAATACGTATGGTCGCACGATGCTTTCCGTGTTGGTGAAGATGGCCCTACACACCAGCCTGTAGAACAGGAAGCGCAAGTTCGTCTGCTTGAAAAAGTGAAAAACCACAAAGGCAAAAATGGTATGTTGGTGCTGCGTCCTGCCGATGCTGCTGAAACGACCGTTGCTTGGAAACTTGCTATGGAGAACATCGATTCGCCTACCGGACTTATTTTCTCTAGGCAAGATGTCGCTGACCTGCCTACTGGGGCCGACAACAGGTACAACGAGGCTCTTGATGCGGCCAAGGGGGCTTATATCGTTAAGGCTTGTGCTGGACAGCCCGATGTGGTGATGGTGGCAAGTGGCTCTGAGGTGGCAACCTTGTTCGATGGCGCTAAACTGTTGGAGGAAAGGAAAAATCTGAAAATTCAGATTGTTTCGGCTCCTTCTGAAGGGTTGTTCCGTAACCAGACTACTGACTATCAGAAAAAGGTGATCCCTTCTGGTGTGCCTGTTTATGGCCTGACTGCCGGTATGCCTTCGACGCTGCAGACTTTGGTGGGGGTTGACGGTTACGTACACGGTCTTGACCATTTTGGCTATTCTGCACCTTTCAAAGTGCTCGATGAAAAGTTTGGCTTTAATGCGGAAAGTGTATATAACGATGTTTGCAATTTCTTGAAGTTGTAATTGATTTTAATTTCAAATAGGAAAGCCTTTCGGTTGATACGGAAGGCTTTCTTTTTTAGTTTCTAATATGGACAATATATTGAAAATTCAGGGCGACGATGTGCTGACGCCCGCTTTGCGCACGGCCTGTATCCTGCTGTTGCCTATCATTGCTTTTGTGCAGTTCTATTTCCCCTATGAACTCATTTATGCGGTTATAATTGCCGTCATCCTGCTTGTTGTAGGTGCCGTGGGCTTCTCTCTGCACTATGAATACCGCTACGATGTGGAGAAAAACCTATTTAGTAAAAGTCTGATGATTCTCGGTCGTGCTTCCGACCGTTGGCATGAATTACATTTGCAGTGTCAGTATTTAAGTTTTCAGATGTATTCGCAGAACTATACCATCAATTTCCTTAATATCTACAGTTCGGGCATCAACGAGAACGTTTTCGCTATCCGTGCCGTCAATTCAGACGGAACGTACCGTACTTTGCTTGAAACAACAGACTATAAGTCGCTTGACAAATGTATAAAGTTGTGTAATTTGTTGTCTGTTAAACACAATTTGGTATTCAAGGACTTTGTAAAAGAGATGGTGAAAAAAATGAATAAGAAATAAGTGGCTTGTTGGCATGGCTCCGACTTCCTTCTTTTTCAAAAATGTTGAAAACTCTTCAACGTGTTTATTTGTGCTATCTTACGCCGCTTGTTTCCGTTATATAGTTTCAAGAATATCTTTCTCCAGTTTTTTTAGAAAAAAGTTTGCTGTACATTTGCAATATAACAATCGCTATCTAATTGATAAATAGAGTATAATATGCGGTTTTGAAAGGAAGATTTAGTTGCATATTTATCTGGATGTATGCAAATCGAAACCTAACATAAGTGTTATTGAGCATTTTACCTGAAATAGATAGTGAAACTAAAAAATTTGGAAATTGATTCAGTACTTATAATGGAAAACATTTTTATCGTTAAGAGAAACGGCAAGAAAGAGCAGTTCTCAATGGAAAAAATTAAACAGGCCATCTCGAAGGCTTTTTTGTCGACGGGTGGTTTTGTGTCTGAAGAAATGATGCTCAGCATCCTTTCGCGTATGAGTATTCACAACGGAATTAACGTTGAGGAAATCCAGAACCAGGTAGAACGCGCCCTTATGGCCGAACATTACTATGCAGTTGCCAAGAATTTCATCCTTTATCGTCAAAAACATCTCGAGGACCGCGAAACCCGTGGTAAGCTTGAGTTCATGATGAATTATTGTAATGCTGCTAATCCGGCTACTGGTAGTAAGTACGATGCTAATGCCAATGTGGAGAACAAGAATATTGCTACCCTTATTGGCGAACTCCCTAAATCGAACTTTATACGTCTTAACCGCAAACTACTTACCGACCGTATAAAGGATATGTATGGAAAAGAGATTTCTGACAAGTACATCACTTTCCTAAACAATCACTTCCTCTATAAGAACGACGAGACTTCTATGGCTAACTATTGTGCCAGCATCACCATGTATCCGTGGCTGTTGAATGGTACGGTCAGCATTGGTGGTAACTCGTCAAGACCAACTAACCTGAAGTCGTTCTGCGGTGGGTTTATCAATATGGTCTTTATGGTATCGAGCATGCTGAGCGGGGCTTGTGCAACGCCTGAGTTCTTAATGTATATGGATTACTTCATTCGTATGGAGTATGGCAACGACTATTACGAACATGCCGACAGGGTGGTTGACTTGTCTACCAAACAGCGCACTATCGATAAGATGATTACCGACTGTTTTGAACAAGTGGTTTATTCTATCAACCAACCTACTGGCGCGCGTAACTTCCAGGCCGTGTTCTGGAACATATCTTATTACGACAAGTTCTATTTCGAGAGCCTTTTCGGCGAGTTCCGTTTCCCTGATGGCACTGCCCCTGTTTGGAACTCGGTTAGCTGGTTGCAGAAACGCTTTATGAAGTGGTTTAATGCCGAGCGTTTGCGTACTGTTCTGACGTTCCCTGTCGAAACCATGGCTCTGCTTACCGAAGATGGTGATGTTAAAGATAAAGAGTATGGCGATTTCACTGCCGAAATGTATGCCGAAGGGCATTCTTTCTTTACCTATATGAGCGACAGCGCCGATTCATTAAGTTCGTGTTGTCGCCTGAGAAACGAAATCCAGGACAATGGTTTCAGCTACACTTTGGGTGCTGGTGGTGTCTCTACCGGATCGAAAAGTGTGCTCACTATCAATCTGAACCGCTGCATCCAGTATGCGGTGAAGAACAACCGTTCGTATCTCGATTTCTTGGAAGAGACCATCGATTTGGTGCACAAGGTGCAGATGGCCTACAACGA
>DGTD01000090.1 GCA_002396385.1 Bacteroidales bacterium UBA4345 | reverse complement strand
TTGCTCTATCCAGCTGAGCTACTCAACCGAACCTTTTTGTTTTGCAGTGCAAAAATAGCACATTTATTTAGAAGTTCAAAATTTCGATATCCGTTTTTAAAATGGATAGCCTATTGCGAAGTGCAAAGCGAAATCATCTTTCCATTTTATATTGGAGAAACGCCACTTTTCACGTCCAGGTTCCTCCTTGGGATCATAGCATTTCATACCCATGTCTAACCGGCAAAGGAAATACTTAAAATCGAAACGGACACCCAATCCATACGACAATGCAATCTGTTTCCAAACATTCTTTACATCAAACACTCCACCTGGGGCAAAGTCATAATCACGTATATTCCAGATATTACCAGCATCAAGAAAGGCAGCGCCCTCCATAATCCAGAACAGTTTCGACCGGTATTCAGTATTGAGTGTCAGTTCTATATTACCCGATTGGCTGACGAAGTCTTCCTTGTCGAACAGGGCAGACCCTGGTCCCAGAGTTCTAACCGACCAGCCACGAACTCCATTGGCACCCCCGCCGAAAAAACGTTTTTCAAAAGGGACAGTATAGGCATTTCCATATGGTACCTCCACCCCAAGCCGTCCATGGAAAACAATCCTGTTCTTCTCGTCAAGGAATTTGTTGAATGCGAATTCTCCCACTCCTTTGACGTATTGGGCAAAAGGGACACCCGCAATAGCATAACGCTGGCTATGGGTCGTAGTATCGAGCACTTGTTCAAAATCGAACATTTTTCCCAATCCATACAAAGCATTACCAGCAAATTCGACAGAAACCTTGAACATCCGCTTATCGAGACGCAGTTTACTACTTTGGTTGTCATACACCATAGAGGCGCCCGACGAGACAATCAAGTGGTCGTTGTAACTTTCAAGAAGCACAGAATATTTGGGATCTTTGTACCGTCTTCGGAAATCGCCCCTCACATCGTGTACATCCACATAATTGATGTTCAGAGCATCAATCGAATAGGTATAGAACCTGCGAGCCGTCCATGCATATTTATCGGAAGCAGTGAAAATCCGTCGGTCATACTCCCACCTTCTCTGGTCGTTATATGCCAGAGCGAATTCTGTTTGCGAGTTGTTAACCCTACGTCGGAAATTATTCGACAGGAAAGGGAACACAAACTGCGGGAAGGTCAACGATGTTGATGCGTCAAACTCCCAAATCAACTTTTCCTCGAAACTTTTGTCTCTCGACTTTCCCGTCACTTCTTCACAAGCGCCCCTAGCTTTAAAAGTCAAAAGTTCCGACCCGTGAAAAAGGTTTCTGTGTTGCAACATGCCTGTAATAGCAGCCCCCAAATCGCCAGAAGAATTAGTACCCTCTAAATCAAGCGAGAACGAATGAGCCTTGTTCGGAGCCAACAGCACATTACACTCCAACTGGTGGTCTTCCGTTTTAAGGTCACGGAAAGTGATTTCGGCAGAGCGGATGATTCCCAAGCCACTGAAGCGCGTATAGGTCTGGTTCACGAACCCACTGTTATACCACATACCCGGAATGACGCGAAGATTGTTACGTACCATTTTAGGGCGAAGCAGAGGCCGTTTTTCATAATAAAGGCGTTCATTCGTCCCTATGCTGTCCGACTGATAAGTATCGAGCGGTTTCGCCAACGAGTTCGACATAGGCAGAGTCAGGATATTGACGTTTCCAATCATATACCTCGGATGCTGCGTTTCCTGCACATTCTCGTCATCAGCCTTAATCACATAAGGCTTCAACAAAAGAGTCAGGTCGACCTGGTGCGAACGCAGCGAGCTGTCAGCGATATACGAGACATAGTCTTTCGAAAAATAATAGTATCCATTCCTACGCGCAATGTTTGCGATACGGTCACGTTCGGAGTTCAAGACATCAGTATCGAACAGGTTTCCCGATTCTAATTTCGAGGTGGAGAAACGGTTTCTTTTTATCAAGCTTCCCAACAGGGTATCGTTGTGGTAATCGTACGAGATGTTACGGATTCTGTAAGGTATATTCTCTTCAACAACATATATCACCTTTACCTTTTTTCCATCGTAAACAACAGAATCGTATACTTCGGCATTCAAATAACCTTTGGTCTTGAAGTACTGCTCCAATTTTTTGTCAGACCTTAATGTTTGGTATTCATCGTACAAAACAGGCGGCTCTCCCATCCGGCGCAGCCACCGGTTCCTTCTTTTCGATGTGTCGCGGCCCGACAGGCTGTAAGTACCCAAGCGGAGGCGGGCCATACCGAATGCGCGGAAATTAGGCCGTTGTGTAAGATAAGACTCCAGTTCGGTCGACTTCATACCCGGAGCATTCGTTCGGATATCGACTTGGTCGAGCAAGTACTGTCCTTCTGGCACGTATTTGGTAACGGAACACGCCGCCAACAACACAGCCAACCCAATAAAGACAAACAGTCTAACAAGTATGTTCGAATAATTCCGGTTCATGAAAAATTCCTAAAGGGCATATTTTTTGCAAAATTAGCACATTTAGCCCATTAATCGAGTTTTTCGCCCCCACATAAATAAACATATAACGAAACATTAACAGATTAGCGTATTAGTAAAAGACAATAATTTCCATTTATCGGCCGCTTTTTCTATATTTGCCCTGGTAATTTCGAAAAATCATAACACTTTTCATAATGACATTAATCAAATCTATCTCCGGCATCAGGGGAACTATCGGTGGAAAGGTTGACGACAATCTTACGCCGCTCGACATTGTCAAGTTCACATCTGCATATGCGATGTGGGTAAAGAACAACAGCAAGAAAAACAAGTGTAAAATTGTAGTGGGCCGCGACGCGCGTCTTTCCGGACCAATGGTCGACAAAATAGTCACCGCAACCCTCAGCGGCATGGGTATGGACGTTGTCAACATCGGCCTTGCAACTACACCTACTACTGAAATTGCAGTACAGAAAGAGCAGGCAGATGGCGGTATCATCATCACCGCAAGCCACAATCCGAAACAATGGAACGCGCTCAAATTACTGAACAGCAACGGAGAGTTCTTAAACAAAGAAGACGGTAACCTGGTGCTGAAAATGGCCGCAGACGAGAACTTCAACTATGCCGACATCGACAATATGGGAGAAGTAGTCTACAAAGACACCTACAACGACGTCCACATCGACGATGTGCTTAAATTGAAACTAGTTGACGTTGAAGCTATAAAGAAATCGAATTTCACCGTCGCTATCGACTGCGTCAACTCTGTTGGCGGCCTTATACTGCCAAAGTTGCTCAAGAAGTTAGGAGTAAACAACATCGTTGAACTCAACTGCGAGGCAACAGGGCATTTTGCACATACACCAGAACCAATACCTGAAAATCTGACCCAAATATCAGACCTGTTGAAAGGCGGAAAGGCTGACGTCGGATTTGTTGTAGACCCTGACGTAGACCGTTTGGCCATCATCTGTGAAAACGGAGACATGTTCGGAGAAGAATACACACTGGTATCGGTAGCCGACTACATTCTAAGCCACACCAAAGGCAACACGGTATCGAACCTGAGTTCTACACGCGCCCTGCGCGACGTTACCCGCTCGCACGGAGGCACCTATACAGCCGCTGCTGTTGGAGAGGTTAACGTTGTCACCAAAATGAAAGAAGTAAAGGCTGTAATTGGAGGTGAAGGAAACGGCGGAGTCATCTACCCAGAGAGCCACTACGGACGCGATGCGTTAGTTGGTATAGCCCTATTCCTGACCATGATGGCGAAAAAAGGCAAAAAAGTGTCTGAAATAAAGAAAGAATATCCTGCCTACGAGATTTCAAAGAATAAAATCCAACTCACTCCTGAAATTGACGTAGACCTTATTTTACAAAAGATGAAGGCTAAGTATTCGAATGAAGACGTAACCGACATTGACGGGGTAAAGATTGACTTCCCTACCAAATGGGTTCATTTGCGCAAATCGAATACCGAGCCAATCATCCGTATCTATTCCGAGGCAGCAACCGCCAAAGAAGCAGACGAACTGGCCCAAACCATTATTGCCGATATAAAATCGTTAATATAAAAGAATATCCTCAATTACAAAGTGGCTGCAAAAACAATTTGCAGCCACTTTTTTTTCGGCATAATTAGGTGTAAATTTGCACTACAATGACCAGATTTATAATCACCAGACACGGCCAGACCGAATGGAACGTCGAAAAAAGGATGCAAGGACAGGCCGATTCTCCTCTTACCGCATTAGGCAAGATGCAGGCCGACGCCCTTTGCCAACGGCTTTCGGGCCTCGAATTCGACGCTGTCTATTGCAGTTCGCTACAACGTGCCGTTGACACAGCCGAAATCGTCTGTAAAGGCCGGAACACCTCCATTATCAGCCTCGATTCCTTAAGAGAGATTGCCATCGGCAGCTGGAGTGGCATGCTGTTAAGCGAGGTAAACGAAAACTACCCCGAGCAGGCGCACAACTTTTGGAAAGAGCCGGAAGCCTACGTACCAATGCCAGGGGGTGAAACATACCTCCAACTGCGCGAACGTGCAGGCAAAACTATGCAGGAACTGGCAGAAAGGCATAAGAACCAAACCGTGTTAGTGGTCACACACGGAATTGTGCTGAAACTGCTGTACAACTTTTTCCGCTACCAGCCAATTGCCGATATAGCCTGCAACCATCCACACCCGAAATCGTGCTGTTACTGCGAGGTGGAATGGACCGATGCGGTTTGGCACATCATTAAATGGAACGACATCACACACTACGTACATATAACAGACCCACAATTATAGAGCATGGCAGACAAAGGAGAAATAATCATAAAAGGTGCAAGAGCCAACAATCTGAAAAACATTGACGTTAGAATACCAAGGAACAAGATAACCGTCATTACAGGTCTGTCTGGTTCCGGAAAATCATCTCTGGCTTTCGACACTCTATATGCGGAAGGGCAACGGCGCTACGTGGAGAGTTTGTCTTCTTATGCCCGCCAATTTTTAGGACGACTAAGCAAGCCTGAATGCGACTTTATCAAGGGCATACCGCCCGCTATCGCAATCGAGCAGAAAGTCAGCACCCGCAACAGCCGCTCTACTGTCGGCACTTCGACCGAGATATACGACTACCTGAAGCTGCTATTTGCAAGAATAGGAAAAACCTACTCCCCTATTTCGGGATGTGAGGTCAAGAAACACAGTGTGAGCGATGTTGTTGACTATATACTGTCTTTCCCGGCAGGCACCAAAGGGATTGTACTGAGCAAGATAACCATTCCAATGGGACGTTCGTTGGAAGAAGAGCTCAACATTCTTTCGAAACAGGGTTTCAGCCGCGTTGAGATAAACAATACGCTCTACAAAATCAGCGAACTCTCCAATGCGAACTTAGGCGACAATGCGTTAAGCACCCTCAACCTGGTGGTAGACCGCTTTGCCGTAAGCGACACCGACGAGACCAAAAGCCGTCTTGCAGACTCAGTGCAAACTGCCTTTTGGGAGGGCGACGGCTGCAGTTGCACCATCAAGATATTTGAAACAGACGGCACCACAAAGCAAGCTGATTTCAGCAGCAAGTTCGAAGCCGACGGAATAGAGTTTAACGAGCCGAACGAGCTGATGTTCAGTTTCAACAGTCCGTTTGGAGCCTGCCCTGAATGCGAAGGGTTCGGAAAAGTTATCGGTATAGATGAAGACCTTGTAGTTCCCAACAAATCGCTTTCCGTTTTCGAAGGTGCCGTAATCTGCTGGCGTGGCGAGAAAATGTCGGAATGGCTTGACGAGATTGTCGCAAACGCGCAACACTGTAAATTTCCTATACACAAACCCTATAACGAGCTAACCCCGGAAGAATTGGACATGTTATGGAACGGGACAAAGTACTTCCATGGTATAAACGACTTCTTTAAGTTCGTCAAGGAAAACCAGTACAAAATCCAGTACCGTGTCATGCTTGCCCGTTTCCGTGGGAAAACCGTATGTCCGTCGTGCAAAGGCACCCGGTTGAAAAAAGAGGCCAGCTACGTCAAAGTTGGGGGGAAAAGCATCAGCGAACTTGTAGTTCTACCTATCAGCAAGTTACAGACCTTCTTCCAAAACCTGGAGTTGAGTGAAAGCGAAACAGAGATTGCCAAACGATTGATGACCGAAATAACCAAACGTATACAATTCCTCTGCGACGTAGGGCTCAGCTATCTTACCCTGAACCGTTTGTCGAGCACCCTTTCTGGTGGCGAAAGCCAGCGCATCAACCTGGCCACATCGCTTGGCAGCAGCTTGGTAGGTTCACTGTATATACTCGACGAGCCCAGCATAGGGCTGCATCCGCGCGACACCGCACAACTGATAAAGGTGCTGCGCCAACTGCAGTCGCTTGGGAACACTGTGGTTATAGTGGAGCACGACGAGGAAATTATGCGGGCGGCCGACTACATCATCGATATAGGCCCGGTTGCAGGACGTAACGGCGGTTACGTCACCTATCAAGGCACATTGGAAGACGGGCAAAAGCACCCCGAAAAAACAGAACAAAGTTTCACTTTCAAATACCTATTGGGGAAGGAGAAAATTGAAGTTCCGAAACTGCGCCGCCCGTGGAACAATTTCATAGAAATAAAGGGAGCTTCGGAAAACAATCTGAAGAACATTGACGTTAAATTTCCTTTAAACGTCATTACAGCCGTTACAGGTGTCAGCGGTTCAGGTAAGTCTTCATTGGTCTGCGATGTATTCTACAACGCCATGAAGCGGGAACTGGGAGGGAACACCGAGGCACACATCGGCAGCCACAGTGGGCTTTCCGGCAGTTTGAAACTGGTCAGCAACATCGAGTTTGTCGACCAGAACCCCATAGGGAAATCGGCACGTGCCAATCCGGCCACCTACCTGAAAGCCTACGACGAAATACGTAAACTGTATGCCGAACAACCCTATGCAAAACAAATGGGCTACACCCCCGCCTATTTCTCCTTTAACGTAGAGGGAGGTCGTTGCGAAGAATGCCAAGGCGAAGGAACCATTACCATAAAGATGCAGTTTATGGCCGATTTAGTGCTGCAATGCGATGCCTGCCACGGTATGCGTTTCCGCCAAGACATTTTGGAAGTCAAATACCGCGACAAGAACATCTACGACATTCTCGACATGACCATCAACCAGGCCATAGAATTCTTCAGCGAAGGAAAAGGGAGTGTCGAGAGAAAGATTGTGGCACGTCTGAAACCATTGCAAGACGTGGGATTAGGTTATGTAAAGATGGGGCAGCCATCGAGCACGCTCTCAGGCGGAGAAAGCCAGCGCGTGAAGCTAGCATCTATCTTAGCAGAAGAGAAACCGACCCCTACCATATTCATTTTCGACGAGCCAACCACAGGGTTGCACATCCACGACATAAAGACACTGATGAAGGCATTCGACGCCCTTATAGGGGCAGGACACACCGTCATCATCATCGAGCACAATCTAGACGTCATTAAATGCGCTGACTATATCATAGACATCGGTCCGGAAGGCGGCGAGAAGGGCGGTAACCTAGTCTTTGCCGGCACACCCGAGCAACTGGTAAAGAACAGCGAATCATACACTGCAAAATACTTAAAAGGTAAGTTATAAACCAACAAAAGGCGGGCAACCAGTTACCCGCCTTCTGTTGGTTTTTGTAGAGCACAAAAAAGGCATGCTTTCGCATGCCTTTTCTTTATGCTATTTAGATTAAGAATTACTTCTTAACAATCTTAGCAGTTACAACACCGTTAGCAGTGTTACCCTTCACGATGTAAAGACCAGAAGCCAAATTTGCAACATTAACCTGGTTGCCAGCAGCTGAAGCGACTACAGCGCCAAGAGTGTTCAACACTTCAACACTTTCTACACCTTCGTTGCCAACAGAGATAACGTCAGTTGCAGGGTTTGGATAAACAACAGCCTCTTCAACATCAGCCTCTACATTATCAACAGATGCAGTATAGCACTCGAACTGGTTAGGATAAACCACCTCTTCGGTAATCTGTGGAGCAGAAACAGCGTCTGAAGTCAAACGGAGGTTGTCTACAACATAAGACAAGAACTCAGCCTTATCGAATACCAAAGCCAGATACTTCTTCGATGAAGTATAAGGAATCTTAGCAGAATAAGCAGCCCAAACAGAAGACAAAGGCTCTTCAGTAACAAGGGTCAAGTCGCATGTAGAAGCTTCAATAGCATCGTCAACATAAGCGTACTTGATAGGCAGAACCAAGCTATCGGCAGACTCTGCGAAAACTTCAGTTTTCTCAGATGATTTCCATTTTGAAAGGAAGTCTACTGTAATATTAGTAGTACCTTCCAAACCACAAGTAGGAATCAAAACGAATGCTCGTCCGTTCAGACCGGCAGCAGAACGGGTTCCCGTATTTGTAGGACGATTAAGACACAGAGCGTGAAGAAGTTCTGTATCGTAATAGCCAGAGCCATCAGATCCCTTATCCTCGAACAAACGAGTCAAAGAAAGGGAAGTCTGCTTCTGAGAGTATTTAACACCCATATCCTGAACTGTATACCATTTCAACTGGCATTTGAACGGATTTTCAGTAAGACCACTAGCCTCAGCATTTACAGTTGAACCGCTATATTCAGTTACACCTTCGTCGGTAATCACATAATAGTTAACACCATCAGTTCCAATACCATAGTGAGGACCAAAGCCATAAGAATCAAAGTCTTCATAGAAGAAAGGTTTGTTACCTTCACCCACAAATTTCAAATTCTTAATGTAAACTGGCTTGGCGTTAAGGATTTCCTCTTCATCAGTCTTCCCCAACTGACGCTGCCAGCCAAACACAATTTCCTTAACGGTATTAATGTTGTTTGGAGTGTAAACGAACTGTTTCTCTACATTCCAAGTGTTGGCCTTAGTCTTGTTCTTCACGTTGAATGTGTTATCAGAGACAACACCAGAAAGGGTGTATTGACCGATGACGGTATCTTTCTTAGACTTAGGGTTATACTTTACAATAGTCGTATCGGTATGCAGACCAATATTGATAACCTCCCACTTATTGCCGCCAGAATGTAGAATTGAGTCAACAGCCTCATAGTAGTATTCAATCTCAACTTCCCAAGTACGAGTCAAATCAATACCATTGGCAACATAGAAACGAGCTTCAGTACAATACTTCTGGTGTGTTACAGACACAGCAGCAGAAGCGTCAGGTGCGGTAGTCTCTTCCACTTTAGGACCATCGGCAGGGTCATCGTATTCAAGGACTTCAACGCCGTCAACGAACTTACCGTCCTTGATCACATAAAACTCATCGGCAGAGGCTGTAGCTACCAAACCTGCCAAAAGAGCAAAAGAAAGTAAATGTTTCTTCATACAGTATATATTTAATTAATAAATTGGCAAAGCCTTTAATTTGAGTTGCTAAATTACCAAAGAATAACCAATAAAAAAAATTAATGGAAACAAAAAAGAAGCCCGTTGGAAATCCAACGGGCTTCTAAACATATTCTCATTCAAGAATTAGTTGGCAAAAGCCGACTTTCTTGGAGCCTCGAAGTAGTGCTGTCTTGGCACACCCCAACCGAGTTTAGGATAGTAAGCGCCGTTACCATCGTTAGGAACGATTCGGATGTTGTCGATAGCAAAATGCGAGTTCTTGTTTCCACTGTTCTGAGGACCATCGTATGGGTTGAAGCTGAAAGCAAAGCCACCAAAGAATTCGTAGAGGTCTTCGTCGTCAGAAAGTTTGCTCTGGTACTTCTGGACATAGCTGACATGCGTTGGATCGCCAAAGAACTGCTGGTCAGACTCGCCATCGAACTTGCCTTCAGTAAAGTTCTGCGCAGAGGTGATGTAGTTACCATTAGAGAAATTCCACATAAACTCATCCATCGGAACCTGAATTGTCATCCATTTGCCGTTGTAAGTGCTGAAGTCTGAAAAACTACTCAGCTTCCATCCTTCTTCAGCAGAGCTCTTGTCCCAATTAATCTTACTTGCCTGGAAACCGGCACAATATGGACGAATTCTATCTGGTGTATCTTGCGAAGCTCTTGTGAAGCCCATCGCCAAACACATCATCTTAGTCGGATATTTAGAAGGAACACGAACTTCAAACTTAACCACATAGTTAGACGCAGAAGCCGGATTTGCCTTTATAGCCTCTTTGAAAGGACCAAAGACAGAACGGACATCCTCATACGCAGTACCATTCGCTTCTGGAGCGAACAAGATACCTTCCCAGGCTTCGGCATCACGAATCACACCAAACTTGTTAGCACCTGGTATTGAAGAATAAAGTGGTGGAACTTCGCCTAACCAATCAATGACGTCGCTAACCATTGCGTAAGAGCCATCAGCCTGCTTGGCAATAGCACCAGTCGAGTACAAAGACTCAAGGTCGTTATCCCAATCTGCGAACACATTACGTGTATCGCGGAACATGATGTTACATACGCTTTCCTTATTTTCGGCGCCGTTACGAACCTTCAAGTACTGCTGAGGAGCAGCGCCTGCAGGCACTTTCACGTACATCTGGCTACCATCGTTAGACGGCAGGATGATGTCGTCGCCATGCGCAGTGTAAACCTGACCGTTCGTCAATGTGAAATCGACCTGCATCTGGTCGCCTACAAAGTTCGATCCACGGAGCATAAGCGTATCGCCATCGGCAACAAACTCGTTATACATCATGTAAACAGTAGGTGTACCAATCACGATGGTCAACTGGTTCATTGCGTAACCGGTAGGGCAAGAGCTGGTAAGCAATGTACCTACACAAGACTTGGTTACGCTAGGAATTTGAAGGACGATAGAGTTGTCGGTACGGTAAGCAGGCCTGATAGCCACATTTCTGTCACCGAACTGGATAGAAGTCACATCACCCAAGTTTTGACCCAAGAGAGCGACATAAGTGCCCGCCTCCACATTACCAGCGATGTTTACACCGGCCTGGTCGAGTTTCTCAACACTCTCAATAACAGGGACGTTACAAGCACATCCACAGTCATTCGTATCGTCACAAGAAGTGAAGGCAGCCAAAGATGCCAACGCCGATGCGACTAATATTGAATATTTTTTCATGTTTGTCTTTTAAAGTTAATCAAACAAATTAATAAGGATAAGCACCAGCCTTAACCGCATTTACGTCGGTATAAAGAGCTGCGTTACTTCCAGAGTTCTGGATAGTAGCTGGAATTGGGAAGAACCAAGAAACGTTAGAATAATCCAATTCAGTTTCTGCAGGTTGGGTAGGATCAATCATATTGATTTCCTTCTGACGCTGCAAATCGCTAATACCCTTAACAAAAGTCTCTACACCATAAGCCTGGCCATAAGTAGCGGCACGGTCTTGGTGCTGCAAGAATTCGTTACCAGCGAATGCGTTACGGTAGTAAAGGCGTTTAGCGTCTAACCAGTTCTGGCACTCCAACGCGAATTCATGACGACGCTCTTCAAGCAAGTCGTAAGTGTCGCTGTAAGTAGTGTACTTAGGGAAAGTCTTGCCATCGTCGCCACTGTAAGTAACATCGGTCTGAACAGCAGGGTCAGTGTCGTAGAAAGCCACTGGCTGGGTATATTTAGCCAAACCGGCACGTACACGAACCATGTTGATGTCTTCCAAACCATCGGTCACTTTCGTTGACACATTGACAGCACCCGACTGCAAAGCCATCTTAGCCTCAGCACGGATCAGATACAAATCGGCGGTACGGAGCCATGCGAAAGAAAGCGGAGCCGAGAACTTGTTGGTCAAATGTACACCATAAACAAACTTACGGCAAGCGTTCAAACATGGAGACATAGGCTCAGAGCCATAAGGAGAGATTGTGTTACCCTTCTTGTCTACAAAAGTCTTGTTCGGGTTGTAGTAGTATGCATAAGCGGCATCGGCGTACATTTTGTAGATAGGAGAACGGCCGGCAGTCGGATTGTTAGGATCCAAATCACCAGTTGCAGGTTTGTCGTTAGCCTGGTCGGTATAGTAACAGCAAGCCTTCTTACGGACATCGCCTTCCTCAAACGACTTAAACAAGCTGACAGTCAAGCCTTTCTCACCACCATAGTAGTCTTCAGCCTGTGTCATATAGCAAGAACGGCCAAACTGTTGCTGACGGCATGCACCGGCACCATAAGGGCCATCTTCAAAATGAAGGCTGAAGAGGTTCTCAGGGTTGTACGACATTGGCCAGAACAAGTTTTCATAATTGTCTGTAGGCGTCATTGCAGGAGCAGTGCTAAGAGCCAAAGTAGCGTAGTTAATAGCCAACTGGTTGTATTCCTGGAAAGAACGGTCAGCAGCGAACGGATGAGCCGCTACAGCTATATCGTTGGTTGCAGCAGCACCCATAGTCAGGTACAACTTAGCCAGCATACCATAGGCAGCACACTTTGCAGGACGCTCGCCATACAGTCCCCAACGCTTATCTGGCAACAAAGCACCAGCGGTTGCGAAGTCTTTCTCGGCCTGGGCATACAGACAAGCACGGCTAGCCTTTGGCACAGTAAATCCGTTATCGCCAGTGATGACATTCTCGTTGTTCAAAATGAGGTAAGTCTCGCCCCAATACTCGGTCAACAAGAAGTAGCACAAGCCACGGAAAAGGTGAGCCTCACCCTTAGCCCTGTCGATAGCAGCTTTAGACACACCGCTACCACACTGGCTTTCAATGTTGTTAATAATCATATTACAACGGCTGACAACACCGTAAAGAGCCTGGTAGCCATCGAGCAGATGCGCGTTAGCCGCACCGAAGTTCAGGAAGAAGAAAGAGCCTTCGTCGCTGTAGTTATGATATACGTTACCAACGGTCAACTCGTTAGCACACCAAGAGAACTTAGACTCGTAATTAGTCCAAGCATAAGGGCCGTAAAGCGAGTAGGTGAAAGACCTCAAGTTATCGTCAGTAGTAAGGTACTGGTCGATAGTTACAGTGTCCATCGAATCTTTTTCCAAAAGGTCGTCACACGAGCTCATGGTAAGAGAAGCGAGAACAGCAAGTGGAATTAACTTGAATTGCTTCATATTATAATTTTCCTTTTATTTTTTTCTGTTATTAGAAGTTGAAACCTAAACCTACGTTATATACACGTGGAGAAGGGTAACGGCCTTCGTCTACACCCTGACGGATTGCGCTACCTGGGTTTTCAGGGTCGTAGCCAGTGTATTTGGTGAAGGTATAAACGTTAGAAACGCCTGCGCTGACATGCAGATTGTCGATCTTGAGCTTCTGGCAGTACTTAGAAGGCAGTGTGTAAGTAAGACCGATATTCTGGATCTTCAAGTAAGAGCCGTCTTCTACATAACGGTCAGATACAGACTTCGCATTATCGTTCGCATCGTTAGTGTACTCAGAACGTGGCATAGAAGTACCAGGGTTAGCAACATATTCGCCAGCCTCGTTCTTAACAATCTGGGCATAGTTCAAACAGTCTGCAGACTGGTTCACCCAACGGTCAGACTGAGCTTCCAACTTCTGACGGATCAGGTTGTAAACGTCGTTACCCTGAGAACCTGCCAACTGGAAGTTAAGTGACCAAGGACCCCAAGACACATTGGTTCCGAAACCGTAAGTGAAGTCTGGGTTAGGATCACCGATAAACGACTTTTCAGCCTCGTACTTAACGTCACCAACGTTAGCAGAACGTCCGGTAGCAGCCTTGTATTCGTTCAACTCGGCAGTATTCTGGATAATGCCGTTGGTCTTGTAACCATAGAAGCGGCCTGGAGCCTCACCCTTAACCGAGCGGTTGATCTCGATATTGGTTGAGAACATACGGTAAACACCGGAAGGGTCTGAACTTTCGGTGATAGCTTCGGTTGAAGAACCAAGGTCAACAACCTCGTTGCGGACAACTGAGAGCGAAAGGTCCATATCCCACTGGAATGGCTGGTGCAAGAAAGAGTCGATAACGTTAACAGAGTGCAAAGCCACATCGAAACCGACGTTCTTGATAGAACCAGCATTCACATAAGCGGTGTTCAAGAAAGTCCAACCACCATCGTTTGGAGCCAACCAACCTGGCAACTGTGGTTTCAGCAACAAGTCTTCGTTCTGTTTGTAGAAGCCATCGACAGTGAGGTCGATACGGTTCCACAAGCTAAGGTTCAAACCAACGTTGAACTGTTTGTTAGTTTCCCAGCTGAGGTTGTTGTTCGTATAGTTATAATAGTGGTACAAGTCGTAAGCCGGTTTAGTAGCATTCCACTTAGACAAGTAAGCAATGTGGGCAGAAGAGCAGTTCGCATTACCGGTCTCACCATAACCGAGACGGAGTTTCAAGTCGGTAATTGTGTTCTTGAGCTTGTCATTCTCGGCAATGAAGTTCTCGTTGCTAGCACGCCAAGCCAAACCGATTGATGGGAAGAAGCCCCACTGGTTACCTTCGGCGAAGTTAGAGCTACCATCGTAACGGCCGGTTGCGCTGAGAATGTAACGGCCTTGGTAGTCATAACCCAAACGACCGAAGAAAGAAGCCATTGAGCCGTGACCCTCATAATAGTTAGAGAGGTTGCACTGAGAAGCCAGATTCAGAGTAGCAATTGCATCTTGCGAGTAACCCTTACCCTGGAAAACCTGACCCTTCCAGTTGTAATAGTTCGACTCAGCACCGAGCATCGCACTTACAGTGTGCTTCTTAGCAAACTTGTGGCTGTAATTGGCATACGAGCTGAAACGAACCGAGTTGTTTGAGTAACTACCTTCGTTGAGAGTTGCCTGGTCAGCACCCTTCTTCAAAGCGCCATAGTTATAAGCAGGCTGGTTGTAGCTGTCGCTGGCGGTAGTAAGGTCAATACCGAATTCGTTACGCCATGTAATTTCTTTAAACAATTTGAACTCCAAGAAAGTAGAACCCAACACATTCAACTCCTCACGTTCAACAGGCGACTGTTTCAACTGGGCGATAGGGTTCATCTTTACACCGAGGTCGGTTTCAGGACCAGAAACGGTACCATCCAAGTTGTAAGGAGAGTCGGAAGGCAACTGCAACAAAGTCTGAACAATGATGTTCTCGTCAGTTTCTTTAAACGACACACAAGAAGCACCGCTTGACTGAGCCTTAGGATCGATAATGTTGGCAATCTTGGTAGAATTCTGGCGGGCGATACCCACGTTCATACCAGCCCTCAACCAATCCTTCACTTGCGACTCAACCGACATACGTCCGTTAATACGTTCGTAGTTAGAGGTAATGAGCACACCTTCCTGGTTAGTATAACCGAGAGAGATATTGTACACGCTCTTCTCGTTACCACCGTTTACCGACAACTGGTGGCTGTGACCAATGGCGGTCTGGAAGAGTTCGTCCTGCCAATCGGTACCTTTACCCAAAACTGATGGGTTTAAGAGGTAAGAGTCAGGAGTATTCTGACGGTCTTGGATGATCTGTGTTGAACCCACATAAGCTGCATATTCCTGCAAGTTCATCATCTTAAGACGGTTGGTGAATTCAGACACATTGAAGTTTCCGTTATACGAAATCTTCGCATTACCATTCTTACCTTTCTTGGTAGTGATGACAATGACACCGTTAGATGCACGCGCACCATAGATAGCGGTAGCAGAAGCGTCTTTCAACACCGACATTGTTTCGATATCGGCAGGGTTGATAGAAGCAAGCGGGTTAGAACTTGCACTCTTATCTGTACCACCACCCAACGGCATACCATCGACAACGTACAAAGGTTCAGCCGAACCTGTAAGGGTTGAAGTACCGTGAATGGTAATCTTAGCTGGTGCACCTGGCTGACCTGAAGTGGTTGAAGCCTGCACACCGGCAACACGACCCTGCAGTGCATTGTCGACAGAAGCACCCTGAGCGTGTTTCAGGTTTTCTGCGCTCAAGCCTGTAGCAGAACCGATTACGGCAGCATCGCCACCATAAACTTGGGCTCCTTTCACAGTGATGGTCTCGATCATTTCACCTCCACTATCACCAAGGACAATCTTCTTCAACTTAGCACCAGTCACTTTCACCTCTTTAGTGTCGAAGCCGATGTACTCAATGACCAAAATCTGGCCCTGATTGGCTTCGATAGTAAAGTTACCTTCGTCATCGGTCTCGACACCTTCGTCGGTACCTTTGATCATAACGCTGGCACCAGGAAGCCCACCGGATTCGTCGGCGACCTTACCTGTAACCTTCATTGCCATGGAGGCAGAGGTGGCAGCGCAAAACAATGATAATGATAATAGAACTTTTCTCATTACTAAATGTTTGTGATTATTGTTAATAAATTTACGATATTTCTTTGCAAAAAATTAAGGCAAATATAAACGATTTAGCGAATAAAATAATATAGAAATGCAAGATTATTTTGACAAAAAAATCCAATCGTCATATTTTAAGTCCAATTCTGCCCTACTTTTCCCCGTTTCTGACTAAACTAAAAAAATCCTATCCGATTTTTGGCGAATAAATGTTTACATTTGCAGTATGAAGGAGACCTACAAGTACATAGTAGCAGCTATCGTCTTGTTATTCAGCGCATGCAGTAACGAGAACGACGATTTTCAAGAGCCCGTGCCAGAGCCGGGAAAGAGGGAAACACAGTCACAGTTCGTTTCCACGCTTTTCAATTACGAATACGCGCCAGGGCAACACATCGAATTGTTAAAGAAATGCCCCCCCGACAACATTATCGGGAGCAACAAGGGCACCGTTTTACTTGGCGGTTGGGGCGGCCATATTGTGGTTGGCTTCGACCATGAGGTGCGCAACACCGGGGGAGCAGACCTCCTCATCTTCTGCAATGCATCGGTCTCGCCCGAGCCGGGCATTGTGTATGTAATGGACGACAAGAACGGCAACGGGCTTCCCGACGACACATGGTATGAGATAAAAGGCAGCGAAACAGGGAAAGAGGGCTATTGCAGCAATTACAGTGTAACCTACTACCGCCCCGCGTCAGACTCCGGCAACGTAAGCTGGAAAGACAACGCCGGCAACCAGGGAGATTTGCCAAACTCCACAACTTGGTGGTGGCATACAGACAAAGATTCCGTCCGTTACACAGGAACGAAGTTGCCCGACGCTTACTACAACACGCCGCAAGCCAACGGACAGCAGTATTGGGCCGTCAAGCAACACCTATTTGCCTACGGATACGCCGAAAACGGGCCCGCCCCAGACCGGACTGCAGAGAACGGATTTCTGGCTAAAGACTACGACAGCGATCACAGGGGGAACCGGATTGAATTGGATAGTGCTATCGACAATCAGGGGCAACCAGTCAAACTGCAAAACATCCGCTTTGTAAAAGTACAGACCGGTGTATTCCAACAAGCCGGCTGGCTGGGAGAGATTTCTACCGAGATTAACGGCATTGCCGACCTCCACCTCCTGTTAAACGAGCAACCATAACTACCACTTATGTTCGTAGATGTTATACTTCCATTGGCGTTGGCTAATGCCTACACCTATCACATACCGGCAGAAATAGAAGAGCAGGTTGCATTCGGTATGCGGCTGATTGTGCCACTTGGTGCGAAAAAGATCTACACGGGCATCGCACTTAAAGTGCACGACACACCACCCGAGATGGTAGAACCCAAAGACGTCCTGATGGTACTCGACAGTACCCCGGCCATCACAGAAAAACAACTGGAATTATGGAAATGGATTGCCAGCTACTACCAATGTACCTTGGGAGAAATAATGAAGGCCGCACTGCCGTCTGGACTGAAATTAGAAAGCGAGACAGAAGTTTCCATCGTTGAAGACTTTGAGGCTGAGCACCCGCTAAAGCCGAAAGAGCAGGAGGCTCTCGACTACCTCTCAGGGCAAAAAAAACCGACCCCGATTGACGAATTGGGCAAGAACATAGGAATTAAGAACTGCCTCCCCATCGTCAAGAACCTGGTGGAGATGGGGGCGGTGAGTGTAGAAGAAGCCGTCAGGGAAAAAGTCAAGCCCAAAGTCGAACAATACATTTCACTCGCACCAGAACTGACCGACGAAGAAAAGCTGCATTCTGTTTTCGACGGGCTGGGAAAGGCTCAAAAGCAATTGAAACTGCTAATGTGCTACCTTACCGAATCGCACTTCCTTTCACAAAGCGGGCAGGTAAAGGAGATAACCAAAAAAGAGTTGATAGAAAAAAGCGGATGCAACGCCGCCGTGGTAAAATCGATGGTCGATAAAAAAATCTTCGTGCTGTATGAGAAACAGATCGGCCGTACCACATTCAACAGCGACTTGCACTCCGACCCCGCCAACATGCTGTCTGACGTACAGCAATCGGCCTATGCCAGCATCGTCGAGCAATTTTCAAAAAAACAGACCGTGCTGTTGCATGGTGTTACATCAAGCGGGAAAACCGAGATATACATTCATCTGATAAAAGACGTAATAAAGACAGGCAAGCAAGCCTTGTTCCTGCTGCCCGAGATAGCACTGACCACCCAGATAACCATGCGATTGCGCAAAGTATTTGGGAGCCAGCTATGTGTCTACCACTCGAAATTCAGCGATGCCGAACGTGTGGAAATCTGGCAGAATATGCTGAAGGGCGAGCACTGCCAGGTTGTATTGGGAGTTCGTTCTTCCGTTTTGCTTCCATTCAACGATTTGGGCCTCGTTGTGGTTGACGAGGAACACGAGAACAGTTACAAGCAAGTTGACCCGGCGCCACGATACCATGCGCGCGATGCCGCCATCGTGCTGGCGGGCCAGATGAGGGCAAAGGTGTTGCTCGGCTCCGCCACCCCCTGCATCGAGACCTATTTCAACGCAAAAACAGGCAAGTACGGCCTTGTGGAGTTAAACACCCGTTACGAGGGCGTGCAGCTGCCAGAAATAATAGTTGCCGACATAAAAGAGGCTGTCAAGAAAAAAGAGATGCAGCTACACTTCACGCCCGAACTGGTAAAGGAAATGGCAGAGGCGTTTAGGAACAACGAACAGGTCATTTTATTCCAAAACCGGAGGGGCTACTCTCCCTACATACAATGTTCGTCGTGTGGATATGTTCCCCGATGTAAGAACTGCGATGTAAGTCTGACCTACCACAAATTTTCGAACCTGCTGAGTTGCCACTACTGCGGCTACACTTACCCGATGATGCAAACATGTCCGGCCTGCGGCAATCCCACCATCGGTACACGCGGATTCGGCACCGAGAAAATAGAAGACGAGGTCAACCAGATATTTCCCGACGTAAAAGTAGCGCGTCTGGACTTAGACGTTGCCAAGTCACGGAAAAACTTCGAAGCCATCATTACCGATTTCGGAAACGGGAAGACCGACGTATTGGTCGGCACCCAGATGATATCGAAAGGTTTAGATTTTGAGCGGGTGAGGGTTGTAGGCATACTCAATGCCGACTCAATGTTGTCGGTTCCCGACTTCCGCGCGAACGAGAGGGCATTCCAACTTATGGCACAAGTTTCCGGGCGTGCGGGAAGGCGCGGGAAACGAGGTGTAGTGGTCATTCAGACCTCACAGCCCGAGCACCCCATCATCAAACAAGTGCAGGACAACAACTACCTGCAACTCTACAACGAGCAACTGGAGGAGCGGGACCTGTTCCACTACCCACCCTATTTCCGGATTACCCATATATATATAAAAGGTAAAGACGAGACGAACGTTGAGCATGCCGCTTTCGAGTTGGCAGCAAGCCTGCGAACCACTTTCGCCGGGCGTGTCTACGGACCAGACAAGCCCAGTGTAACCCGCGTCAACAACTTCCATATCAGGAAAATAGTTCTGAAGCTGGAACGCGGCATAGATCTGGCAAAGGCAAAAGAACTCACACAAATAGCAATTAACGGCGTAAAAGCAAGCGGCAACCACAAATCGATTGTGTTTTATGCCGATGTAGACCCCGCTTAAACGAAAAAACATGGGACTATTTTATCAAAAGAAAAACAATTTTGACGAGGAAGACGGACGGACGGCACAATTCTCCGACTACTTCACCGTTCCACCTACAGCCGAAGGCTCGGACCTTGACCTGATTAAGGAAAAGGACAACGACAAGCCTAAAGAAATGGAAGAAGAGGTTAACAAAGGGAGGCAAGAACAAAAATAACAAGCAATTGATATGAAGGCATCTCTTACACTCACATTCACGGTAGGCATGCTACTGTTAAGCGCCTGCTCGCAAAAAACGGGCCGACTAACCGACGAGTCAGCCAAATCGACAACAGCCGTCGACACCACCAACACGGCAACCATATTGGAAATAGACAACAAACAGTTTGCGGCATTAGTGGGCACGCCACAGCCAGACGGCCGACACTGGAATTTCGCCAGTGGGAGGCCCATTGTGGTAGACTTTTACGCAACATGGTGCGGCCCCTGCAAAAAGCTGTCGCCCAACCTGGCCCGGCTGGCTCAAGAATACAAGGGGAAAATCGACTTTTACAAAATAGACGTAGAGAAGAACAGGGAAACGGCAAGCATATTCGGCTTCAACAGCATACCGACACTGCTGTTTGTCAACCCCCAGAACGGAAAACTCTCAATAAAAAGCGGATACCTAGAATACGAAACCCTAAAGAGCATTATAAAAGAAGCATTAGGAATTTGACAACAAAAAAACGGAGAAATTATTAACAATATATCTCTAATTTTTATACTTTTGCAAAGTTTTTCACAATCTATGGGGACAGAAAGCAAATACTTTATTCCATTAAGCGAGGAACAAACGCAGGTCAACAGTTACTCGTACGAGATTGGAGATGAGTTTTTTGAGAGTCTCGAAGATGCGGAAATCAAGCGCGGCAAGGCGAGTGTCAAGCTAACTTGCCGCAAAGATTCAAGTTCTTTTGCCTTGCATTTCAGCATCGACGGCATGGTATACATACCATGTGACCGCTGTCTCGACGACATGGAGCAACCCATCTCCACGGAAGGGAAACTCATTGTCCGATTCGGAGAAGAACAAGAGACTGAGGACGAAGACACCATCTTCCTGCCCGAGTCTGAGAAGGGAATAGACGTGCAATGGAACATATATGAGTTCATTGCGCTGGCAATTCCGTTAAGACACGTGCACCCCGACGGGCTTTGCAACCAAGAAATGGCCGCAAAATTCGCATCGATAGTGGTAGGCGGAGAAGAAGATCCGGCACATGAAGGCGGGCAAACCGAGAAGCCAACCGACCCACGCTGGGACGTCCTTAAAAAAATTAAAAAATAGAATAAACATTTTAAAGGTTATAAAATCATGGCACATCCTAAGAGAAGACAGTCAAAGACTAGATCAGCAAAGAGAAGAACCCACTATAAGGCAGTTGCTCCTACATTGGCAGTATGCCCTAACTGCGGTGCTCTTTATGTTTACCACAAGGTTTGCGGCGAATGCGGTTACTACCGTGGTGTAGTTGCAATCAAGATGGAGCAGGAAGAAGAAGTTTCTGCCGCTGAATAAGTTTTTGAAAAAACTTGCTATGCAAGATGACAAAAAAACAGCAAAGCCCTAAAAGATAATTTAGGGCTTGCTTTTTTTCGTATATTTGTGCTAAAGTCATACAAGAAATAAAAAAACATGGGAAAAATACACGCTGCCATCACAGGCGTTGGCGCATACCTGCCAGACTACGTGTTGACAAACGATGAGTTAAGCCGCATGGTCGACACAAACGACGAGTGGATTACGACACGCGTAGGAATCAAGGAGAGAAGAATAGAAAAAGATGTGAACCGTCCGGCCTCATATATGGGGACAAAGGCGGTAGAGAACCTTTTCGAAAGAACCAAAACCAAACCTGAAGAAATTGAGGTTGTCATTTGCGCGACCAGCACACCTGACCACATTTTCCCTGCAACAGCAGCCATCATCGCCGAAAACTGCGGCATTAAGAACGCCCTCTGTTTCGACATACAGGCCGCATGTGCCGGCTTCCTTACCGCATATACCATAGCCTCGAACTTCATAGAGAGCTCACGCAAGAAGAAAGTGCTGGTAGTGTCGACCGAGAAGATGTCGTATATGGTCGATTACACCGACCGTGCCACTTGTCCTCTGTTTGGCGATGGCGCAGGCGCAGCCCTCATCGAACCAAATGAAGAAGGCTTCGGACTTATTGATAGCGAAATGCGCACCGACGGTTGTGGTGTTCCTTACCTCCAAATGAAAGCCGGAGGCTCTGCCAAAGCCGCTTCTCACGAGACAGTTGACGCACACGAGCACTTTGTTTACCAAGAAGGCAAAATCGTGTTCAAGCATGCTGTTACCAATATGAGCAAGACCACTGGCGAAATAATGGAGCGTAACAATCTGAAAGGCGAAGACGTCAGATGGTTTATCCCTCACCAGGCCAACCTCCGAATTATTGAGGCAGTTGGACAACGTGTAGAAATACCGACCGAAAATATTTACGTAAATATCGAAAAATACGGTAACACCTCTTCTGCCACCATTCCTATCTGCCTGTGGGAAATGCAGAACTCAGGCCAGTTGAAGAAAGGCGATAAGATTGTCTGCGCCACTTTCGGTGCCGGCTTCACTTTCGGCTCCATCTATATTAATTGGGCCTACGATACCCAGAAATAATCAAACACACTGCATATTGAAAGACCACCTGGCTTTGCCAAGTGGTCTTTTTTTATTCTAAATTACTCAGCCAAAACACTGACGCACAGTATACTTATATTTATATTATTTATAATCATTCTAATCAGCAATCCTTCCGCAACTCATTTGCAAATAATTAGATGTAATTTTGCATTGAAAAAACAAAGGGACTACAAATGAGGTTATCGGATTTAAAGACCGGAGAGAAAGCGGTCATCCTGAAAGTATACGGAAACGGAGGTTTCAGAAAAAGGATAATTGAAATGGGATTCGTCAGAGGTGCAGAAGTGCAAGCCATACACAACGCTCCACTTCAAGACCCCGTAGAATACCACATAATGGACTACAACATATCGCTACGCCGTAGCGAGAGTTCAATGATAGAAGTGCTGTCGCAAGAAGAGTTTGAGGCCAGTTTCAAGGACAAGGCCTTCGTCGGCACCATCGACATTGAAGAAGAAAAGAGGAAGGAGATAACCCGAAGGGAAAAAGAAATAAAAGTTGCCTTAGTAGGCAATCCGAACTGCGGAAAGACCAGCCTTTTCAACATCATCTCCCACTCTACCGAGCACGTCGGCAACTACAGCGGTGTTACCGTAGAAGCCAAAGAGGGTCGCTTTGAATTCCAAGGCTACCATTTCACTTTGGTAGATCTGCCCGGCACCTATTCGCTCGACTCCTATTCTCCAGAAGAGATTTACGTAAGAAGAAATCTGGTTGACAATACGCCAGACGTGATATTGAACGTAGTTGATGCCTCGAACCTAGAACGGAACCTGTATCTGACCACCCAACTCATCGACATGAACCTGCCAATGGTCGTAGCACTGAACATGTACGATGAATTAAAGCAGAAAGGAGACACACTCGACCACGAGAAACTCGGGCTACTGCTAGGTGTTCCGTTTGTTCCGACCATAGGGCGCAGCGGCAAAGGAATAGACCTGCTGTTCCACATGATCATCAACATCTTCGAAGGAAGCTACTACTTCAACGAAGAAGGAGGAATAGACAAAGAGAAATTTTTAAAGGAATTCGAAAACAACCCCGAAAAGCACAAAGAGGGAGACGACATAGAGCACACACCTGTGTTTAACGTGGCACACCACATCCACATCAACCACGGCCCAGTGATAGAGGCTGCCGAGAACAGGCTCCAGGCCGAATTGAAAAAGAACCAAAACATCAGAGCCCGTTATTCCACCCGTTTCCTCGCCATCAAACTGATAGAAGGAGACAAAGAGGTAGAGAAACTGGTATCTGGAATGGAGAATGCCACCGAGATATTCAAGATACAGAAAGAAGAACAAAAGCGCATTGCCACAGAACTGAATGAAGATGCCGAATCGGCCGTTACGAACGCACGCTACGGATTCATAGCCGGCGCCCTTGGAGAAACGTTCGAGCATGCGAAAGAAGATGGAAGAAAACTGACCAAAATGCTGGACCGGTTCGTCACCGACAAGTATTGGGGCTACCCTATTTTCCTTTTGTTTATCGGGTTCATGTTCTGGTGTACCTTCTCGCTAGGCGAATACCCTATGGGATGGATAGACAACCTGGTCGGCATACTCAAAGACGGAGTTTCGTCGGCAATGCCAGACGGCATGCTCAAAGACCTTGTAGTTGACGGCATAATAGGCGGAGTTGGAGGCGTTGTCGTCTTTCTACCAAACATCCTCATCCTCTACACGTTCATCTCGTTTATGGAAGACTCGGGCTATATGGCCCGCGCAGCTTTCATAATGGACAAGGTGATGCACAAAATGGGGTTGCATGGAAAATCGTTTATACCGTTAATCATGGGGTTCGGTTGCAACGTGCCTGCCATTATGGGCACCCGCATTATAGAAAGCCGTAAAAGCCGCATCATAACCATCATGGTACTTCCGTTTATGAGTTGTAGCGCACGCATCCCCATCTATACACTTTTTGCGGTTGCATTCTTCCCCGAACATCCAGCACTCGCCATGTTCACACTCTACTTTATCGGAGTTTTCATGGCATTCGTCTTTGCACGTGTGTTCCGCTACTTCTTCAAGGAAGACGAAGCTCCATTTGTTTTGGAACTGCCCCCTTACAGAATGCCAACCTGGCAGTCGGTGTTAGCGCACGTATGGGACAAGACAAAAGAGTACCTGAAAAAAATGGGAGGTATAATTCTGATTGCCTCTATCGCAGTTTGGTTTTTGGAATACTTTCCACGCGACAAGCAGCTCGACGAGATGAAAGCCAACATGACAGAAGCCTATAATACCCCCAACGCTAACGGCATAACCCCATTAGAGGAGGCATCGGTCCGCCAGAAAGAGAACTCATACATAGGCCAGATAGGGCAAGCTATTGAGCCGGTAGTCCGTCCGCTTGGATTTACATGGCAGATGGGCGTTTCGCTTCTGGCAGGTTCGGTTGCGAAAGAGGTGGTAGTAAGCACAATGAACGTGTTGTACACAGGCGACACCGAAAGTGGAATTGAAGACGGAGACGAAGCCGCTGTACAAAAGATGTCGAGAAAGATGAACGACGAGCTAAAGCCAGACGGCACACACGCATACACACCACTCAGCGCTTTTGCCTTTCTGGTATTCGTGCTGCTTTACTTCCCATGCGCAGCGACCCTCATAGCCATAAAGAACGAAGCGGGGAGTTGGAAATGGACCGCATTGAGTATGGCCTACACCTGCACGCTGGCATGGCTTATGTCGTTCCTTATATTCCAAATAGGCACACTCATCGGCTTAGGTAATTAAACAGTTTCGTTATGGGAATCCAAGAAATAATTGTCGCCATCATAGGCATAGCGGTCGTCCTCGTCATTGCGAGAAAGATTATCAGACTTGTGAATGGACAAGCCGATGCCTGCAGTTGCTGCTCCAAAGCAGGTGGCTGCCAGTGCTGCAACAACAAGGCAACAGACAAAACTAGTCAACAAAAAAAGCAGGGTTAGCCCTGCTTTTTTTTGTTTAAACACCCACCATCAGAGAATTACATATTCCTTAGGTTTGAAATTATCTTCAAATGTCCAGACATGGGCTTTGCCATGTTTCATACGGAAAACCTGCAAAAAGTCAAGAACTGCCGCCTCGCCCTGTTCTGCCACCCAGGCTTTAACAAATTTACGGGACGGATGATTGATGATTTCGCGTTTGAAGTCATCATCATCAACCAGTTCAAACTCGCCCTCGACACGCACTTGGTATTTCCCTGCCGAAAAGCAGACCTCGGCTTTCGGGTTTGCTAAAAGCTGTTTGAACAAGTCCTTCATTTTGCCAGTGTGGAAGACGATACCATTCTCATCGGCACTGAAGAGCAAAATGTCGCGCACATGAGGCTGTCCGTTCTCCGATGTTGCCAGATGCATAACCGGAGGCTTCATACCATTAATAATTTCAAAAATCTGTTCTTTCGTCATACGTTATATAATGTTTTATGTTTGTTGACCATTCTTAAAAGACTATTGTTCCAACAGCGAGGGGGGCTCCTCAATCGTGATAATCGGAGTCTTTCCATACATATTTCACTGTTTCCGGAACCATATATTTGTCTATTCGGAAATCGATATTGGCTTTATGAGCCTGGCTAAGCTGGAAACAGCGTTTCACACGGTAAGTTTTCCCATCCTTCACAAAGAACGCACCAGTTTGGTGGAAACGGAAAGGGACGTTGGCAGCGACACACTGTTCGCGAACAGCCAATATCCACTCGAAATGGCAAGGCCGCGCATTCACACCCGATTCGCCACCTACCGCAACCTCCTCTATACCGTCGTCGAGATAAGGAGACAAATCGACAGGACCAATCATAGGGGAAACAATGATGCTTTTGTGTTTGATTGGCAGTTGTCGGAAAATAGGGAGACGGTAATCGGCCAAATCCTGATTTTCGACCGTACATCCAACCAGCACATTGTCATAGCCATCACCCCAATCGGTCGGAAGACAGTCCATAAAACGGTCGATTCGCTTGGTAAAAAAGTAAAACCACAGGTTCTCTCTCTCACGCATCATCTGCCAGCATTCTTGCCGCCACTCATCAGCATCGGAAAGCAAGAAATCGGAAGTAAAACAAGTAAACACGATACGTCCGTCAGGTATTTTCCACGTTCCATCGCGTTTTTTCCTGACAGGAAGATTGAAATTGCCCGTTTTGCGAGCCAGACAACTCGACACCTCACACCCGTACATCTCGTCTTGGCGATATACATAACAGAATTTACAGCCAGGACTTATTTTAGTACAACCGTGCCAAGGATTCCAATCAGCATATATTTCCCATTTCAACATAAGCAAAAGGAGCTAAAGGTACACCAAAGAATTACAGGCGGCCGTAAACCTCTTCCTCATTCCAGATATAACAATATAAAGATACGATTAATTTACGTAGAAGCAGGAAAAAACAAGATACTTTTTCATTCAACACGCAGATGGGCAAAGATACATAGGTTGTAAGAAGAAAGGACTCCAGTCTTACAAGAAGAGCATATTCTCATAAGTCAGGGAAGAACCTTACTGACAGAAAAGATAATTATGCGAAAAACGAAAAAACATGCGGACCAATCGCACAAAAAGTAAATAAAATATTGTTTTATTTGAATATTATTTTCAAATTTGCACATCAAACAAGACAAATATGACATTGAAGACTTTAAATAAAGTATGGTGGTGGCGCTTGCGAAACTAAATTCGTGAGTGACTCTTCTGTGTTTTATTTAACAGCAAAGACATATCAAGGTCTGTCGGAGAAACTCACGACAGACCTTCTTTTTTATACCCACCAAGCAAACAACAGAAAAAAAACAATAAATATGAGCAAATACGGAATTGACGAAAATGGCTACTACGGCCGATTCGGAGGTGCTTATGTCCCTGAAATTCTACAAAAGAACATCACAGAATTAAAGGCGAACTATCTGAAAATAATGAACGACCCAACGTTCAAAGCAGAGTTAGACCAATTACTCCACGACTACGTAGGCCGCCCCACTCCACTCTATTACGCTAAACGGATGAGCGAGAAATACGGTTGCAAGCTGTATTTGAAACGCGAGGACCTCTGCCACACAGGAGCCCACAAGCTAAACAATGCGCTTGGGCAGCTCTTACTGGCCAAACGGATGGGGAAAACCCGCATTGTAGCGGAAACAGGCGCCGGCCAACACGGAGTAGGTACCGCAACCGTATGCGCACTTATGAATATGGAGTGTGTGGTCTACATGGGTGCAACCGACGTGAAACGCCAATACCTGAACGTTCAGCGAATGCGTATGTTGGGAGCAAAAGTCGTTCCTGTTACAACAGGAAACGCAACACTTAAAGACGCAACAAACGAGGCTATCCGCGACTGGTGCTGCAATCCTGCAAACACACACTACATCATAGGTTCTGTAGTTGGACCAGATCCATTCCCCGATATGGTTGCCCGTTTCCAGTCGGTCATCAGCGAAGAAATCAAGAAGCAGTTGAAAGCACAGGAAGGCCGCGAGAACCCAGACTACCTGATTGCCTGTGTAGGCGGAGGCAGCAATGCGGCAGGAACATTCTTCCACTACATTGAAGATGAAAACGTGAAACTTTATGCGGCAGAAGCTGCAGGAGAAGGTTTGGAAGACCCAACCAAGAGTGCGGCCACCATACATCTGGGCCGGGAAGGTGTATTGCACGGGAGCAAGACACTGATTATGATGGACGATGACGGCCAAATAACAGAAGCCTTCTCCATTTCAGCAGGTCTCGACTATCCGGGCATTGGCCCTATGCACGCCTTCTTGGCAGACAAGGGCAGAAGCAAAGTGTTTGCAGTAACCGACAAAGAGGCGATGGCAGCGGCCCTTGAACTCACAAAGACAGAGGGCATTATACCGGCAATAGAAAGTGCACATGCATTAGCAGTGCTGCCAAAATGCAGATTCAAGAAAGACGACGTCGTAGTCCTCACCGTTTCAGGCCGTGGCGACAAAGATATGAACACATACGCCGACTATTTTCACTTAGGCGAATAAACGGCACCATAAAAAACAAACATTATGTATAAATACCATACCACCAGCAAAAGCATATTGGCCGACCTTTACACCCCGGTCAGCGTCTATATGCGTGTCCGTGACCAGTATCCACAGAGTGCCCTTATGGAAAGTTCGGACTACCACGGGGGAGAGAACAGCCGCTCCTTCATCGGCATTAACCCCATCGCCTCTGTCGCAGTAAGCCATGGAAAGGCCATCAGCATATTTCCAAACGGGGAAAAGACAGAGAAAGAAATCAGCAACACCTACCGTTGCGACCACGCCATCGACGACTTTCTGGCGCAGATAGAGGTAGAGGGAGACGACAAGAAATACTGTGGTCTGTATGGCTACACCACGTTCAACGCAGTCCGTTATTTTGAGAATATTGCGGTAAAAGACACCACATTAGAGAAAAACGACGCCCCTGACCTGCTCTACATCCTCTACAAGACAGTTATTATGTTCGACCACTTCAACAACCAAATGAAGATAATAGAGCTATTGTCGGATGGGGAAAGCGACAGCATAGCCGCAACAGAAAGGCTATTGAACAAAAGCAACATACAGGCATTCAGTTTCCATCCTGTCGGAGAAGCTACCAGCACCCTAACCGATGAGGAATACAAAGCCAACGTACGAAAAGGTATCCAGAACTGCCTTCGTGGCGATGTATTCCAAATAGTTTTATCGCGCCGGTTCATCCAACGCTTCGAGGGGGACGATTTCAAACTTTACCGCGCGTTACGCAGCATAAACCCAAGTCCGTACCTTTTCTATTTCGACTTTGGCGGATTCCGTATTTTCGGTTCTTCCCCAGAAACGCACTGCAGAATAGAGGAAGGCAAAGCCTACATCGACCCAATTGCAGGCACGACCAAACGCACTGGCGACAAAGAGCAAGATGAAAAAAATGCCATCTATCTCCGAAACGATCCGAAAGAGAACGCCGAGCATGTCATGCTGGTAGACCTTGCCCGCAACGATCTGAGCCGCAACTGCCACAATGTGAAAGTAGACTTTTACAAAGACATGCAATACTACAGCCATGTTATACACCTGGTAAGCCGTGTAAGCGGACAGCTTGACGAAGGAGCAGACCCAATCAAGGCCTTCATCGACACGTTCCCTGCAGG
>DGTD01000114.1 GCA_002396385.1 Bacteroidales bacterium UBA4345 | reverse complement strand
AGGTCTCTATAGGTCTTTTCGAAGACCAATTCAGATCTTCTGGCATTGGCATCAGACAATGTGCTGCGTCTAGGCAATGCGGTAATGCCTATGTGCGATAATTTGTTGGCTTCTGGATACATGGAAGCTGAAATCTCTCGCAGAGAATCTAGCCTCTTGATTACGGCATAAAGCATGACCAGAAGGTGCTGCCATGCGTCAAAGCTTTTTACATACCTTTCCGAACCGACATTTTTTGCAAAATCAAGAACTTTTTGCTTGTCTAGCAAATCTATTAGCTGTCCATACATTGGCTGTCCGCTAAAATGTGTACTTTTGCCCATCGTTAATAAGTTTTTGTGGTGAAAACAAATTAAACGAAAAAGGCTGAATTCGGTACTCGAATTCAGCCTAAATTTTTCTATCAAAAAAAACTTTTACCGGACAGCAATAGAATCTTATACATACAGAAAAGGGCTACTTATGTAGCCCTTTTCTGTGTATTTCTTTCTTGTCAGATGATTTCGATTCCTTGTTCTGCGCAAAGTTTTAAACTCAACTCCTTTAGCTTGAACTTTTGGATTTTGCCGCTGCCTGTCATTGGGAATTCCTTGATGAAGAAAATGTATTTCGGCACTTTGTAGCGTGCAATTTTCCCCTTGCAGTAGTCTTGGATGTCTTCGGCTGTAATGCTGGCACCCTCCTTCAAGATGATGAATGCGCCAACGGCCTCACCATATTTTTTCGATGGAACGCCGGCTACTTGAACGTCTTTTATTTCTGGCAACTGGTATAGGAATTCTTCAATCTCGCGCGGATAAATGTTCTCTCCACCACGGATAATCATATCCTTAATTCGTCCGGTTATTTTGTAGAATCCGTCTTCATCTTTGACTCCTAAATCGCCTGAATGAAGGTATCCGTTCTCATCAATTACTTCTGCTGTCGCTTTAGGGTTGTTATAGTAACCCTTCATAACGTTGAAACCCTTGCAGCACATCTCTCCTTGTTCGCCCGGTTTGCAAAATTCGCCTGTTTCGGGGTTGATGACCTTTACATCAACAAATGGGAAATCGGTGCCTACTGTGGTGGCGCGTTTCTCTATTGGGTCGTCAATGTTGGTCTGAGTCATACCTGGCGAGGTCTCGGTTAGGCCGTATACACTGGTCACTTTCAGGAACATTTTTTTCTCCACTTCCCGCATTAATTCAATCGGGCAGAGCGATCCCGCCATTATACCGGTTCTAAGGCTCGACAAGTCAAACATATCGAACATCGGGTGGTTTAGTTCGGCAATAAACATGGTTGGTACTCCATAAAGCGCCGTACAGCGTTCTTTGTGGACTGAAGCTAGTACAACTAAAGGATCGAATTTCTCAACCATCACTTCTGTAGAACCATGGGTAAGACAGTTCATGGTGGCAAGAACAACGCCAAAGCAGTGGTAGAGCGGTACACACACGCACAACTTGTCGTCTTTGGTGAAGTTCATATTCTCTCCGGTAATAAATCCGTTGTTGGTAATGTTATGGTGTGTGAGCATTACGCCTTTTGGAAATCCGGTTGTTCCTGACGTGTATTGCATGTTTACGACATCGTGGCAGTTTACTTTCTTTTTTGCTTCGTCCAGTTCTTTGTCGTCCAGATTTTCACCTAAAAGCATCAGCTCTGCGGTGTTGTACATACCGCGGTGTTTTTCTTGTCCGACGTATATTACGTTCCTCATTTTTGGAAAGTTCGGATTGTTGATGTGTCCGCGCTGGTTGGTTCTCAGCTCGGGTAACATCTTGTAAGTCATTTCCACATAATCGCTTTCCCATGTGCCGTCAGTTATGCAGAGGGTGTCCATATCAGAGTCCTTGCAGAGGTACTCCAACTCGCTTTGTTTGTAGTTGGTGTTGACGGTTACAAGTACAGCTCCAATTTTTGCGGTTGCATACAGGAATGTGAGCCAGTCTGGAACGTTATAGGCCCATATGCCAACATTGCTTCCTTTCTTTACTCCTAATGCTAACAGCCCTTTCGCAAAATTATTAACTCGCTCGTCGAACTGTTTCCAAGTGAAACGAAGGTCACGGTCGGAATAAACAATATATTCGTGGTCTGGAATTGTTTTTGCCCAATGTTCCAGCCAGTCGCCTAATGTCCTGTCCGAAAGCGACAGGTTTTTCTTATCTAATCCCATACGGATAATTTTCTTTTTGGAGTAGTTACGACAATGTATATAAAACGGCAATGAATGTGGCTTTTTTGCCTGCTGCTGCGTGCAAATGGTGCTTGATTATGGAGTCGAAGTAGATGCTGTCGCCTTTGCCGAGTGTGTATTGGCTCTTGCCATAGTCCAATTCAAGTTCTCCGTCAAGAACGTATATAAATTCTTCTCCCTCATGTGCTGATGCGGGAAAATCTTTCTTTTCTCCTTCTTCCAGTGTTATGAAGAATGGTTCCATATGTCTACCGCTTTTACTTTGGGCTAGTGCATAGTAGTTCATTCCTTTTTGACACGAGCATGAGTTGTTCGACAGACTTATGCCAGCCGGCATTTTGTCTGCTCTAGTTACTACTGGGCCCAGTCCTTCCGAGTCGTCAAGGAAGGTGCCTAATCGTACTCCCAATCCTCTCGATATCTTGATGAGTGGGGCTAATGCGGGAATATCTTTTTCGTTTTCAATGAAGTTTATAACTTCTTCCGAAACACCGCTTCTTTCTGCCAGTGCTTCTATTGTCAGTTGTTTTTGTTCGCGAATTGATTTTACCTTTTCGCCAACGATAATTTTGTTTGACATGATATTTAGTAATGTTTTAATGCTATACAAATTTAGCTCTTTTTCCCTTTCCCATTCTCCTTTTTATTGCTTAATTTTTCTTCTTTTTTGCTGATTATTAATTAGTTTTGCACATATTGACCTTTGGTGTGCAAAAAAATGCACAATAAATTGCCTGATGTGCATTTACTTGTTTGCCGCTTGCGTTTGTTGGTTGTGTTTTATCGTTAACACTATACCTTGGAGATTTTTTCTTTTTTATAGAAACAAAAAAACCTGTGTTTTTCAACACAGGTTTTTGGGGAGGATGTTTATGTTCGTTAACCCAAGAATGAAATCAAGATACCAGCTGCAACAGCTGAACCGATTACACCAGCCACATTCGAAGACATACAGTAGTTCAGAACGTGGTTCTTTGGATCGTACTTTAATGCTATGTCGTTGGCAACACGAGAGGCCATTGGTACGGCACTCAGACCTGTTGCACCGATAAGCGGATTGATTTTCTTCTTGGCAAACAGGTTGTAAATCTTTGCTAAACAGATGCCTCCAAAAATTGATAATCCGAATGCGCAGAAACCGCCTGCAACAATACCGATTGTTTTCAAGTTCAAGAATGCGTCTACGGTCATTGTTGCACCTACACTGAGCCCCAAGAAGATGGTTGCAGTGTTCATAATGCCGTTTGATGCTGTCTGGAACAAGCGTGAAGTGCTGTTTCCGATCTCCTTAATCAGGTTACCGAACATCAACATACCAATCAATGAAATTGCGTCAGGAACAATAATTGCTACGATAGTAGTAACGGTAATAGGGAACAAAATCTTAAGGGCCTGCATGTTCTTGAACTCAGTCTTGCTAGGGTAGAGCTTATCTTGTTCCTTCATATTGATGCTCAACTCTTCTTTTGAACAGGTCAACTTAACCACCAAAGGAATGATGACAGGCACCAATGCCATATAAGAGTAGGCTGCGATAGCAATTGGGCCCAACATGTGAGGTGCCAGCTTCAAGGTCGTGAAGATTGCTGTTGGACCATCGGCTCCACCGATAATTGCAAGTGAGCCTGCTTCTTTCATGTCAAAGCCACATTGGCTGGCAACAATCAATACTGCGAAGATACCGAACTGTGCTCCTGCACCGAAGATGGCCAACTTCAAGTTTCTCAACATTGGTCCAAAGTCTGTCAACGCACCTACTCCCATAAAGATGATTGGCGGAAGAAGGCCTGACTTGATGAGCGCATAGTAGATGTAGTTCATAATGCCAAACTCGTGAGCAATATCGTGCAATGGCATTGCCCATATGTCGTAGACTTTTATCTGGCTTACCAAATCTACATTTTTCAGAATCTCGTTGCCTTCTATGCTTGGATCATAGAACAATTGACCAACCTGAATAAAGTTTGATGATGCCTGGCTTGCTTCAACTCCGTTAACCAATGTCACTGTTTGGAAACCGTCGCCAAGCCCGTTTTGGAGCGCTTCGTTTGAAATTCTGAAAATTTCGCCTACACCGTTAACGGCCAATACACCCATTTCACCGCCAGGAAAGTTTGCAATAAGTACTCCGAAGGCGATTGGAATTAGCAATAAAGGCTCAAATCCTTTTTTTATGCCTAAATAGAGTAGGACAAAGGCTAATGCAATCATTACTAGATATGACGGATAACACGTAAGGTTATCTATTGCCGTCATCCCATAAATTTTCGAAAGAATCTCCATACCTTACTTACTTGATTTTCATTAATACATCGTCTTCTGATACAGAGTCTCCCGTCTTGAAGCAGATTTCAGTGATGACACCGTCGCGGTCTGCCGCAATTGCGTTGAAGGTCTTCATAGCCTCAACGTAACAAACGGTCTGGCCTTTCTTAACAGCATCACCAACGTTAACTGCAGGGTCATTGGCATTCTTGCGGAGGTAGAACTTACCTTCCAATGGGCTTTCCAGTGGGGTGCCTTCGCCTGCTGCGCCGGCTACTGCTGGTGCGGCGCTTTGGGTGGCGGCAGCAGCCGCAGAACCGTCGTTCGCACCAATAACCACCTGGTATTTCTGTCCGTTTACGTCTACAACTACAGTCTGAGGGAAGGTCATTGCACCGCCCTTGGCGCTGTTCTTTTCTGCCTTTCTCTTTGCCAGATCTGCCTCGAAGTCGGCTTTTGCCTTGCCACTGCGGTATGCGCGGTATTGTTCAGGGTGCATTGCCAATTCGAACAGTTCTTCGTCGTCTTGTCCGCAATCCCAACCATTTTTCTTCATTTCCTCGCGGAACTCGTCCAACTGGTCTGGGTATTCGGCTTGTGGGTTACCAGTGAAGAATTCGCGACCCTGTTCTTTGGCGAGTTCAACCAACTCTGGTGCCAACGGACCAGGCAACTTTCCGCTCTTGCCGAGCATCATGTTCCAGATATCGTCGGCGATAAGGCTCCAACGTTCCTTGCCCTTCTCCATCTGCATAACGTTCATCAGGGCGGCGTTCTTAACGTACTGGCTGAATGGGGTAACCAAACATGGGTAACCCATCTTAGGCCAAACGTATGCAACCTCGTTGAACAACTTTACCATCAACTGGTCTTGGGTCATCTTAGGTTGGCCGTGCTTTTCCTTGTACTTATTCAAACTTTCAAGGTTGTCGGCCAAGTCGGTCATCAAACTGCCCATCATGCCGCCAGGAAGTCCTGGAGCTATAAGCAAAGAGTTCATATAGCGGTTGCGGTTTGGAATGTAGTAGCCCAACCATTCGTCCATCATTTCCTGAATGATGGTGCGCAGTTCCATATAGGCTTCCATATTCACTTCCTTCACCTTGAAACCAGCGTCCTTCAACATGGCCTGTACGGCCAGTATATCGGCGTGACCGGTACCCCAAGAAAGAGGCTCCATGCCGACATCTACGAAGTCGCAACCATTCTCACAAACTTCAAGGATAGATGCCATGCTGAAACCAGGTCCTGCGTGGCTGTGGTATTGGATGGTGATCTGTGGATATTTGTCCTTGATGTTCTTGGTGATTTTACCCAATGAAACCGGACGGCCTATACCTGCCATATCTTTCAAACAGATCTCATCTGCACCGGCTTCAATGAGCTTGTATGCCAAGTTGGTATAGTACTCGACAGTATGGAGTGGTGATGAGGTGATGCAGAGGCAACACTGTGAAATCATGCCGGCCTCGTGCGCATAACCAATTGAAGGTATAATATTGTCTGGGTCGTTCAAACCACAGAATGTTCTAGTAATATCAGTGCCTTGTGCGTGCTTAACTTTGTAGAATAGTTTGCGAACGTCTACTGGAACAGGACGCATACGGATGCCGTTTAAACCACGGTCAAGCATGTGGGTCTGGATACCAGCCTCATGGAATGGCTTTGTCCATTTACGAACCGCTTGGTTCGGATTTTCGCCATAAAGCAGGTTTACTTGTTCAAAACCGCCACCGTTTGTTTCAACACGGTCGAAACAACCCATTTTGACGATTACTGGAGCCGCTTTCATTAACTGGTCAACACGTGGAACATATTTGCCGGCCGATTGCCACATGTCTCTAAATACTAAGCTGAATTTTATTTCTTTAGCCATTTTGTTTTTTTATTTGTCTCCCCATTCCTTAGATTCGCATCAGCAGTTCGGGGTATTGGGTTTGAAATTAGATTTTTTTGATGCTTTCTACTTTGCCTTTGCCTCCAGTCAGGGTGTTCACTGCTTGGGCAATGACGTTTGCTGTTACTGCGTCTACCGACTGTACCGATGCGAAGGATGCCTTCGGTGCCTCTTTTGTTTCTTCTGGAACAAATTTGTTCACGAACATTATCAGGGCATTGCCAACATATATGACAAGCAACAAGACAATGAACACGGTTACCATACCGATTGCCATTAATAGCAATGCTCCGCTAAGGCCTTCAAATTCTTGGGCATTAGCTGTAGCTGACGCTAGTATTGATAATGAATTCATATGAATAATTATTAGTTAAATATGCTTTATATTATACAAATTTACAAACCATTCTTCAAAACACTTGTTTTTTCCTCCTTTTTTTTATCTTGTATTTGTTTTAAAGGATGTTTATGTGCTAGTTTGTAAAAATTTGAGGGTGATTTGTTTTATATTCCTCGAATATGCATACGTTTGCTGCTAAATCAACATAAACAAGGATAAATTGACTATTGTTACTATTGCAAAGCCTGCTAGCAATGGTTTTAGAACTCTGCGTTTTGACAAGAATATGCCATAAACCATTTTTATGATGTTGGTGCTGATGATGGCCTGGAATGTTGACATTACAATTACACTGTCGGCTATGTCGTATTTGGCTTGGAACAAGTTAAGAATAAATGGAGTTATGTCCGTTGCTCCTACCAAAATTGACAATGCCCTTAAACCATCGGTTCCAAATAATCGTAATGTGTAATGGGTTGCGATCGTGAACACCACAAAGAGGATTGCAAAAAGAATGGCAATCTGGAATTCCAACGGGTTCTTGTCTTCTTCTTTTTCTTCTTCTTGTTGGTCTGACTCGTCTAGCGATTCTTTTGTTGTTTTGTTGTTCTTCTGGTAGCGGAAATAAAAATAGCCCGCCACCAGTAACCCGCATACAAACATGATTACAAAACAATACCAATAACTATTCAGCAATGGCATGTTGAATATGGCCATAAGTATCATGTATTTAATGTATAGGGTGCTTACCGAACAGAATACAGCTGTCGTGTATTGACCTAATTCGTTCTCTTTTGCTGTCGCAGCCTTTTTTGTTAGGATGACGGTAGTTGCCATACTGCTGTATATTCCTCCGAGCAGTCCTGACACTATTATTCCCGATTTGTTGAACACGTAGCGTTTAAGCAGATAGCTTATATACGAAAATCCCGATATGACTACAGTGGTTAACCATATGTTGTAGGGGGTTAGTGCTATCCCTTCTACGATTTGTTCGTTTGGCAGCACTGGAAGTATGACGCCAGAGATGACTAGGAACTTGGCAAGGTTCATAAACTCCTGTTCGTTCATTTTCTGCGAAAAATCGCGGAATTTGGCTTTCATTTCGTTAAGTATCAGAACACTCACCACTAGCATGATAACTACCCACATCTGTGTTTTATACACAAGCGGTGCGATGCTGTAGGTGATGAGCGCTATTAACAGGCTGGTCATGCCTGTCTGGTCTAGTCTGAAAAGTTTGTAGCTGTAAAACAATGCAATTAATACAAATAGGGCGACTCCTCCTCCTATGTACACTACCATGGTTTCTGGTTGTAATATATACATTGCGTAACCTAATAAACCTATTAGGGTGTATGTACGGTCTGTGCCCAAGTGCATATTCTCGCTTTTCTTTGCAAAATGCTTTTTTTGCGACAGGCCTATCAGCAGTGACAAAACAAGTACAATAATGAAATTAGTGAGTTCTGTAGGGAGGACTTGGTTGCCCATGTGTTTTTCTGTTTTTTTAACAAAAAGGGGGAAATAGCTTTTCCCCCTTTTCCTATTTTGTTAGTCTTTAGTCTATATAGGTTACGGAATATCTTTTTGCTTTCTTTTCTCCCATAACATAAATTCGGAATTCTCCTTTATCGTATTGGTAAAGCTTGATATTCACTTTGTTATATTGCTTGTCGGCACATGAAATGCTAACGTACTTCAAATCTTTTTTTATAATCCACTTCTTCGGCCTTTCCATAATCTCGAACGATTCGGTTCCTATGAAGATGTTGTTGTTGCTTAAGTCGATTGTTATCTCGTTGTCTTGTGGTGACCACGGCCCCCAGCTATATGAACCCACAACGTTGGTGGCTGCTACGCCATCTGCTCCCCTATATGATTTAAAATGTACAACTTGGGCTGATACTTCCCCTGTGAAAAGCATTCCCAAAATAAATAGTATTGAAGCTATGTGTTTATACATTTGTCGAAATCTAATGTTACTTTAACTCAAAGTTAATTATTTTTTTTTTCTTTTCAAATCTTTTTTCCACAAATGGAGGCTTGCTTGTTTTTTGTTCGCCGATTACTTGGTATCTTTGTTTTAAGATTTTTAATATTTCGGTATAATATGGATTTACATCCTTTGTTTCTTGAACGTATTAGAAACGATTTTGGTGGTGAAGCGGATAAGTTTATCAGCGCTATTGGCTCTAACGCTGTTGTCAGTGTTCGAACGAACCCTAGAAAACTTACTGATGTCTGTCTGCCCGATAGGGTGCCGTGGTGCTCTTCTGGTTTTTATTTGTCTCAAAGGCCGGTTTTTACACTCGATCCGTTATTTAACGCTGGAGCTTACTATGTTCAAGAAGCTAGTTCTATGTTTTTGGAACAGGCGGTCAGACAATATGCTGAACTGACCCCCGATACGGTTATTTTAGACTTGTGTGCCTCTCCGGGTGGAAAGTCTACACATTTGTTGTCGCTGCTTGACGGTCGTGGATTGCTTGTTTCGAACGAATATGTCGGACAAAGGGTGGCTCCCCTTCGCGAGAATATTACCAAATGGGGATTTCCTAACGTGGTCGTTACTAATGCTGCTCCTGCTGATTTGGGTAAATGTGATGGACTGTTTGATGTGATTCTGGTCGATGCCCCATGTTCTGGTGAGGGTATGTTCAGAAAAGATGACCAAGCTGTTAAGGAATGGAGTCCTGAGAATGTGGCTATGTGTGCAAAAAGGCAACGAGAAATTCTTAACGATGTCTTCCCCGCCTTAAAGGAAGGCGGTTTGCTCATTTACAGTACATGTACATACAATTGTTCTGAAGACGAAGATAATGTACGTTGGATTTGTGCTGAACTGGGGGGCGAGTATCTTCATGTAAATGTTGATGGTGGTTGGCACATTGCAGACTCTGGCTATGGATATCATTTTTATCCGCATTTGTCTAGAGGTGAAGGTTTCTTTCTTGCGGCCATTCGTAAAACTTCTTCTGCTAATTCTGTTAAATGCAAAGTACAGAAGTTTAAGGCTCCGGTTAATGCCAATGTCGTTAAAAAATGGTTGGTCGATGGTGGGCTATTCTCTTTTTTCGAAACTGCTGACAAAACCCTGATTGCTTTTCCAAACAAGTTTTCCGATGTCTTGGCCTTGTTAAAGTCTCATTTGAAGGTTGTTCAGGCTGGTGTGGCAGTTGCCCAAGTCAAAGGCTCCGATTTCCTGCCTTCTCCATCGCTGGCTCTTTCTTTAGCGTTGAATCGTTCGGAATTTAATACAATTAATGTTGACTGGCAACAGGCTGTCAGTTTTCTGAAAAGGGAGAACCTTGTGCTTCCCGATGCTCCTAAGGGGTGGTTGCTGGTCGTTTTCTATAATGTGGCACTTGGATGGCTGAAAAATATGGGAAACAGGTCGAATGGTTATTTCCCTGTTGAATGGCATGTGAGAATGAATGCTGATGTTAATTTGTATACTCCATTATTTTAAATGCGATGAAATTAGTTTTTTTAGGTACGGGTACTTCTACTGGTGTACCTACTATCGGGTGCAACTGTAAGGTGTGTAGTTCTTCCGATCCGCATGATAAGAGGCTGAGGTGTTCTTCTGTTCTGGAAGTCGACGGTAAGAAAATTCTTTTCGATTGCGGACCCGATTTCAGAATTCAGGCTATTAATGCTGGCCTTAACTGGATTGACGCTATTCTATTGACACATGGACATTCTGACCATGTTGCTGGTATGGATGATTTGCGGACCATTCCTTATGCCAAATTTCATTGGAAGTTACCAAAGGAGATTGAAACCGATTTAAAGAAACTTCCGAATATCGATATTTACGGATTGAAGCAAACTAATGATTCGGTCAGAAAGCTATTTTTTTACTGTTTCCCGAATCCTGAAAAAAAAGGTCCACACTACACGGGTATGCTCCCTTTATTAAGGTTACATGACTTGACTGAGCCTTTGACTGGGTTTGAGGTGGCAGGTGGAATTAAAGTGGTGCCTGTTAAGGCTATGCATGCCTATTTACCCGTTTTGGGCTACAGAATTAAGAATTTTGCTTACCTTACTGATCTTAAAACCATTGAAGATTGTGAGGTCAATAAACTTTATGGGCTTGATGTCCTGGTCCTTGGTATGCTTCGACATACAAAACCCCATGGCTCGCATCTGTCGTTAGACGAGGCAATGGCTATTGTTGATAGGGTTAAGCCTAAAAGGGTGTTTTTTGTGCATATGAGTCACGATATTGGCTTTCATGCCAATTTTCACGAGCTGTCGTACAGAAAAGAAGGGGGGCAGGTTGTTCCAGTTCCCGCTAATTGCAATTTGGCATACGATGGGCTAGAAGTGGAAATAGCCGATTAATGTTTCTTCTTCTTCTTTTGTACACTCCAACCAAATTTGCCGATTTCTCCTCCAAGTTGGTAATAGTGCCCATGGTTGTAGGCAATTAATTTTGCTTGGTCTAAATGGAATGTGTCGGTTTCCGGGTCGATATATTTTTCATCGGCAAGAACGTTCATCACGTTAGCTATGAACATGTGGTGTGACCCGAGTTCAATAATTTCGGTTACCTTGCATTCTATCGATAATGGGGATTCGTCGATGTAGTAGCTGTTTATCTCAATCGTTTTTTGGGGGGTAAGTTTCATTTCCTTGAATTTGTTGTAGTCTTTGCCCGACTTCACTCCGCACCAGTCTGCCGCTTTTGCTAGCTCTTCGTTGGTGAGGTTTATAACAAACTCCATATTTTTCTTTATGATGGGGTAACTGTGACGCTCAGGACGTATGGATACATAGCACATGGGCGGATTTGTGCATACTGTACCTACCCAGCTTGCAGTGAAAATGTTTCTTTCTGTTTCGTCTGCTCCACAGCTTATCAGTGCTGCTGGAACAGGGTAAATCATCGTGCCCGGTTTGAATCGTCTTTTCATTTTTTTCTGTTCACAATCTGTATGCTCTGTAATAGAAATAGGGGATGTACCAATTTGATACACCCCCTATTCCGCTTATTTTTCCCTTATGTAGATGTTGACAGGCGTTCCTTGGAAGTCCCATTTGTCTCTTAGTTTGTTCTCAAGAAAACGCTTGTAGGGGTCTCTGACATATTGTGGCAGGTTCGCATAGAATACGAACGAGGGTATAGCTGTGTTTGGAAGTTGTGTTACGTATTTGATCTTTATATATTTGCCTTTGATGCTAGGTGGCGGATAACTTTCGATTAGAGGCAAGAAGAATTCGTTCAGCTGGCTTGTCGGAATTTTCCGTTTTCTGTTGGCATATACCTGTTCGGCAACTTCAAGGACTTTAAATATGCGTTGCTTGTTTATTGCCGATGTGAATACGACTGGAAAGTCGGAGAAAGGAGCCATTCGCTCCCTTATGGCCCGTTCCATCTCAAGTGTGGTTTTGCTTGATTTCTCTTCCACCAAATCCCATTTGTTGACAACAACAACAAGGCTCTTACTGTTTTTCTGTATCAATTGGAAGATGTTCATATCTTGCGCCTCTATACCGCGTGTAGCGTCCAGCATCAGTATGCAGACGTCTGAGTCTTCAATTGCTCTTATAGCTCTAATAACCGAGTAGTATTCCAAGTCCTCGGTTACTTTACCTTTCTTTCTGATACCGGCTGTATCGACAAGTATGAAATCGTGACCGAATTTGTTATAACGGGTGTTGATGCTGTCGCGGGTAGTGCCGGCTATGTCTGTCACTATATTGCGTTCTTCGCCAATAAAAGCGTTTATAATGGACGACTTGCCTGCGTTCGGACGGCCAACAACAGCAATGTGTGGTAAATTGGCCTCTTCGTCGTCTTCTTTGTTCTGTTTGGGAAATGCTTCCATAATGGCGTCTAGCAAATCGCCTGTTCCCGAACCTGTGGCTCCCGAAATGCACCAAGGGTCACCTAACCCCAGTTTGTAAAATTCTGGGGCTGAGTAAACAAGCGAGTTGTCGTCAACCTTGTTTACAATTAGAAATACAGGTTTTTGGGTCTGTCTAAGTAGTTTTGCAACATCTTGGTCAAGAGATGTCAATCCGGTTTGTACGTCTACTAAGAACATAATTACATCGGCCTCTTCTATGGCAATTGTAACCTGTTTGCAGATCTCACTCTCAAATATGTCGTCGGAATTGACAACCCAGCCTCCGGTATCAATAACGGAAAATTCTTTGCCGTTCCATAACACTTTGCCGTATAACCGGTCTCTTGTTGTTCCGCTTATATCGTCGACTATCGCTTTCCTGGTTTGTGTCAGTCGGTTGAATAGGGTGCTTTTCCCTACATTCGGACGACCTACTATAGCTACTATATTGTTGCTCATTTCTTTTTCGTTTTTGTTTTATTCTGGTTTGTAACCGAAACTTTTTAGAATTTTGTCTTTGTTGCGCCAGTCTTTTTCTACTTTGACGAACATCTCTAAATATATCTTCTTTTGGAAGAATTCTTCAATGTCCTTTCTAGCCTCCATTCCGACTTTTTTCAGCATTGTTCCGCCTTTGCCGATTATAATGCCTTTTTGGGAGTCTCTCTCAACGTATATGACTGTGTTGATATTGATTTGTTTGTCCGATTCTTTGAAACTTTCAACAACAACTTCTACTGAATAGGGTATTTCCCTATCGTAGTTTTTTAAAATCTTTTCCCTGATAATTTCGGTTACAAAGAAACGGGCTGGTTTGTCCGTCATTTGGTCTTTGTCGAAGAATGGAGGTGAGTCGGGTAGTAACTCGCGTATACGCTTAAGCAAATAGTCCAGATTGAAATTGTTTTGGGCCGATATCGGTATTATTTCTGCTCGTGGAATCAGTTCATGCCATTTTGCGACCAAGTCTTCCAACTTTTTCTGGTTACTTAAGTCTATTTTGTTTATGACGAGGATGATAGGAGCCGGATTCTTGATGACTTTGTCTATAAACCCCTGATTTTTCTCCGCATTTTCTACCACGTCTGTCACATAAAGCAGAATGTCTGCGTCTTTGAGGGCGCTGAGCGAGAAGTCCAGCATATCCTCTTGCAGTTTGTAGTTTGGCTTCAGAACTCCTGGTGTGTCAGAATACACAATCTGAAAGTCCTCTCCGTTAACTATACCCATTATTCTGTGGCGGGTCGTTTGGGCTTTTGAGGTGATGATGGAGAGTTTTTCGCCAACCAATGCGTTCATAAGCGTCGATTTTCCTACATTTGGATTACCTACTATATTGACAAAACCTGCTTTATGCATTTCTTTTTTTGTGAGTATTTAAAATGCAAATATAGTCATTTTTTTTCAATTATCATTTTGACGCTTGTCCCAAACAGTCATAACGTCATAAGTGCGGCTTGAACTGATGCAATGTATTCTTGTAAGTTTTTACTTTTCGTTATTCGCTTTTTTTCTCTTTTCTCGATTCCTGGCAATAGGTATTCCCATAAAGTTTTCATTTTTAGCAGAATCTGAGCCTCTCCTCCGTCATAGGTCTTTTGGTAACCATCGAGCAGTATTTCGTGGAATTCTTCTATTTTGTGCTTTTTCTCTTCGTGTTTTATGCCTGACCTTGTGCTTATCTCTAGGGCAAGACATGGGTTTGCAAGTAAGCCTCTCCCTATCATAAGGGCACTGGTGTGTGGATAACGACTCATAATTAAATGTGCGTCATCTGGCGTTACAATATCGCCATTGTATACAACCGGATGCTTTATGGCTGCAAGCATTTCTCCATAAGTTTCAAGATCGGTTTCTCCCCTATATTGTTGTCGTCCGGTGCGGGGATGTATTGTGACATGCTCAAGAGGTGTATTATTAATGGTTTCGACCAATTCTTTCCACTCATATTTATATTCTAGTCCGAGGCGCATTTTTATGGAAAAGCGTATTCCTTTGTGACGCTCGGTTACATTCAGTAGATTGGCAATCTCGTCTGGATAGGGTAGTAAACCGCAGCCTTTATGGTGTTTTGCTATCATTGGAAACGGACAACCCAGATTTATGTCCATCTCCTTATAGCCTATCAAGGCTAATTCGTTGACAAGAATGTCCGCTTCTTCTGTGTTAGAAGGTAGAATTTGGGGAACTAGCAGTCCTTTCTCTATCATCTCGCCATTGCGCTCTGTATCTGCTTCTTTCTTGTCGTGTTTCCTTAAAGAACCTTTCTCAAGTCTTATGAACGGGGTGTAGTATTTGCTTATGGAGGCTCCGAATATTTTGTTGTGGGCGTTTCTGAAAACCGAGTCGGTATAACCCTGGATGGGGGCGAAATGAATCTGCATCTTGTGTATATTTTGTCTTCGATTTGTAGTGCAAAAATAAGCGTTTTATGAAACATGTCGATATTGTGATTTGGCAAGCTGGATAAAAATGCATCTTAATAGTTGAATTTGGTATGTTCACGGCTCTATTGGATTCTATTGTTTTAGTTTTTCATTAGGGGTGACGTTTTTACTTTTCGTGTATAATGCTTATTTTTGCTGAATTTTATTAATATGGGGTCGTTTACATTCCTCCCCGAAGTTTATATTTCTTCAAAGGTTTTTACCTCATATTTTTTTATTAGGTAAGAACAGTACTACGGAATTCAAACTTCACTGGAATTTCTTTCAATAAAATTCTTTAAGATGAAGCACATTCGCAATTTTTGTATTATCGCACATATTGACCATGGAAAAAGTACGTTAGCCGACCGTTTGTTGGAATGTACGAAAACTGTAACAGGAAAGGATATGGAAGCCCAAGTCCTTGATGATATGGATTTGGAGAAAGAGCGAGGTATTACGATTAAGAGCCATGCAATTCAGATGGACTATACATACAAGGGTGAAAAATATGTCTTGAACCTGATTGATACTCCCGGACATGTGGACTTTTCATACGAGGTTTCTCGTTCTATTGCCGCATGTGAGGGTGCTTTGTTGGTTGTAGACGCCTCTCAGGGGGTTCAAGCCCAAACCATCAGCAACCTGTATATGGCCCTAGAACACAATCTTACCATTATTCCAGTCCTGAACAAAATAGACTTGCCGGGTGCGATGCCCGATGAGGTTGAAGACGAGGTTTGCGAGTTGTTAGGTTGTGACCATAGTGAGGTGTTACGTGCCAGTGGAAAAACGGGTGACGGAGTGCCTGAGGTGCTTGATGCGATTGTGGAAAGAATTGCACCGCCTGTGGGTGACCCTAACGCTCCTCTACAATGCTTGATTTTCGACTCGGTATTTAACCCCTTCCGCGGTATCATCGCTTATTTTAAGGTGATAAACGGAACCATACATACAAACGATTTTGTGAAGTTTGTCGCTACTGGAGAGGAATATAATGCTGATGAAATTGGCATATTAAAACTCAATATGGAACCTAAAGAAGCTGTTTCTGCCGGAAATGTTGGCTATATCATATCGGGCATCAAAACTGCTACGGAAGTGAAGGTGGGTGACACTATCACACATGTGAAGAGCCCTTGTGAAAATGCTATTGAGGGCTTCGAGGAAGTGAAACCGATGGTTTTCGCTGGTGTTTATCCTATCGTTACGGAAGAGTTTGAGAATCTTCGGACTTCTATTGAAAAATTGCAGTTGAACGATGCGTCTCTGACCTTTGTTCCTGAATCTTCTCTTGCTTTAGGTTTCGGATTCAGATGTGGTTTCTTGGGTATGTTGCATATGGAGATTATTCAGGAACGCTTAGACCGTGAGTTTAATATGGAGGTTATTACGACGGTTCCGAATGTATCGTACGATGTGTATACTACCAAAGGGGACAAATTAGAGGTTCATAATCCTTCAGGATTGCCTGAGGCTTCTCTCATTGACCATATTGAAGAACCGTATATACGTGCTTCTATTATTACAAGTTCTGACTTTATCGGCCCTATTATGAAATTGTGCCTGGGTAAGCGTGGCGAATTGGTAAATCAGACTTATGTGGCGGGTAACAGGGTTGAATTGCTATACAATTTGCCGCTTGGTGAAATCGTTTTCGATTTTTACGATCGTTTGAAGAGTATTTCGAAAGGTTATGCTTCTTTTGATTACCATCCGTTAGAAATGAGACCTGCTAAATTGGTGAAACTCGATGTTATGTTGAATGGTGACCCTGTCGACGCCTTGTCTTCTCTTACGCATGTCGACAATGCCTACAGTTTGGGTAAACGGATGTGCGAAAAGTTGAAAACCTTGATTCCAAGACAACAATTTGATATTGCTATACAGGCCGCTATTGGTGCGAAAGTGATTGCTAGGGAAACAATAAAGGCTGTTCGCAAAGATGTGACGGCAAAATGTTATGGCGGTGATATTTCTCGAAAACGTAAACTGCTTGAAAAACAGAAAGAGGGTAAAAAGCGTATGAAGCAGATTGGCTCTGTTTCTGTTCCACAAAAAGCCTTTTTAGAAGTTCTTAAACTTGATGAATAAATTTGAAGATGAATTTCTTTAAGTTAACTCTTTTTATTGCAGTCTCTTTGTCCTTTTATTGTGCCAGTGCGGTTAATTTTATTCATGTCAATCAATTAGGTTATTACGCTGGCAGCAAGAAAATTGCTCTCGTCTCGGAAATGGATGCCGAGTCTTTCTCGGTTCGTTTGGCTTCTACCAATCAAGTCGTCTTCTCTGACCGTCTCGCGGAACCGCATATGTGGACAATGTCGGGAGAAAATCTACAATTTGCAGATTTCTCTTCCTTCAAAACTCCTGGACGCTATTATTTGCAAATTGGCACCGAACGATCTAATACGTTCTCTATTGGTGACACGGCTGTTTACGATACGCTTGCTGTTTGGGCTGCTAAGGCTTTTTACTTGTGGAGGGCATCTTGTCCTATCGAAAGTCAGTTCGCTGTTTTTAAGGGGACGGATTATTCCCGGGAGTTGGGACACCCCGATACCGTCGTTTATGTTCATAGGTCTGCCGCTAACGATAAAAGACATGCCGAGTCGGAAGTCTCGGCTTCTAAAGGTTGGTACGACTCTGGAGACTATAATAAATATGTTGTTAATGCTGCTTTTACAGCCGGATTTTTGGGGCTCGCTTATGAAACGTCGCAACGCTATTTTAGTAATCTTGATTTGAATATCCCTGAAAGTGGTAATGGTGTTCCCGATTTATTGAATGAATTGAAATGGGAACTAGACTGGATTCTGAGTATGTTCGACGATACCGATGGTGGTGTTTACTTCAAACTGTCTTCTTTACGGTTCGCTAAAATGGTTATGCCTCACCAAGACAATATGGACCGGTATATGATTGGTAAATCTACCTCTTCCGCATTAGGTTTTGCTGCCACTATGGCGATGGCTTCCAGACTCTATTCTCGTTATGAGGAACAGTTCCCTGGGTTTTCTGAAAAAGCTTTGGCTTGTGCGAGAAGAGCGTACCAGTGGGCGCTGACGTTCCCGAACAGAAAGTTTGACAACCCTGATGATGTCTTTACCGGTACCTATAGCGATGAGGATTTTTCTGACGATTTCTTTTACGCTGCAGCACAATTGTTTATTACTACTCATGAACAGCAGTATTACGATAAATTGAAATTAGTCCAATCCTATGACTCGCCAACATGGTATAATGTTAATTCGCTCGGTTTACTTGAATTGGCTGTTAACTTGGACGATTTGCCCTCTTTTACAAATAAAGCACAAATAAGGCAGAAAGTGCAGGCGTTATTTGATAATATCTATAAACTTTATTATTACAGTGCTGGACAACTGCCTTTGAAGAAGTTCGAATGGGGAAGTAATGGAAATGTGGCAGTTAATGGTGCAATTTTGGCTCTAGCTTTCAAAATGACTAAAAACGAACGTTACCTTACCGCTTCGCAGGCTGCTCTCGATTATTTGTTGGGAAGAAATTCTTTAGATTACTGTTTTGTGACTAGGTTCGGTGTGAGATATCCTAAAAAAATACACGATCGTCGTTCTCAGAGCGATGGTATTCGTTTGCCCCTTCCTGGTTATTTGGTTGGTGGACCTAATTTAGACCAACCAACCGATTGTGGACAATCGAACTATCCTTCTTTTATTTATCCGGCTAGGGCTTACCTCGACGATATATGTAGTTTTTCTACTAACGAGATCGCTATTAACTGGAATGCTCCTTTGGTTATGTTATTGGGGTTGTTGATTGATCAATCTCCAAAAAACTGACATTTTTTCACTACTTTCGTCTCTAATTGAATCGCAATATGCCAAATTGTCCTTTAGGACCGTTTGGCATTTTTTTTGGTGGAATGGCAATAGATTTAATAAAATAAGTATGGAAAGAAAAGGTAGTATTGATGTTACTACGGCGAATATTTTCCCCGTAATAAAAAAATTTCTTTATAGCGATCACGAAATTTTCCTTCGTGAAATTGTATCGAATGCCGTCGATGCCAGTCAGAAACTCAAAACTTTGTCCTCGGTCGGTGAGTTCAAGGGCGAACTGGGAGAACTGAAAGTGTATGTTAAGATCGATAAGGACGCTGGTACTCTTACCATTTCTGATAATGGTATTGGTATGACTCAAGACGAAATTGACAAATATATCAATCAGATTGCTTTCTCTGGAGCTGAAGAGTTTGTTAATAAATATAAAGATGCAGCACAGGCAATTATCGGACATTTCGGTCTCGGCTTCTATTCTTCTTTTATGGTGTCGAAACGTGTTGACATTATCACAAAGTCGTATAAAGATGGCAGTCAGGGCGTGAAGTGGACTTGTGATGGAAATCCTGAATTTGTCTTCTCTGATGTGGATAAGGCCGATCGTGGTACCGATATTGTTATGCACATCGACGATGAGAATAAGGATTTCTTGGAAGAGTCGAAAATCAAAGACTTGCTTAATAAATATTGTAAGTTCCTGCCTGTTCCAATCGTTTTCGGTAAGAAGAAGGAATGGAAAGATGGTAAGGAGGTGGAAACTGACGAAGATAATGTGATTAATAATCCTACTCCGGCTTGGACTCGTAAACCAGCCGACTTGAAGGAGGAGGATTACAGTAACTTCTACCGCGAACTGTATCCTTATGCAGAGGATCCGCTGTTCCATATCCATTTGAATGTTGATTATCCGTTCAATTTGACGGGTATTCTTTACTTCCCTAAAATCCGCAACAATTTCGAGGTTCAGAAGAATAAAATCCAATTGTATTGCAACCAGGTTTTCGTAACAGACTCTGTTGAGAACATTGTGCCTGAGTTCTTGACTTTGCTCCATGGTGTTATCGATTCGCCTGATATCCCTCTGAATGTGTCTCGTAGTTATCTTCAGGCCGACCAGAATGTGAAGAAGATTTCTGGCTACATTACAAAGAAGGTCGCCGAACGATTGGAAGAACTGTTTAAGACAGATAGAACCGGTTTTGAAGCTAAGTGGGACGATTTGAAGCTCTTTATTGAGTATGGAGTTCTTTCTGATGAAAAATTTGCAGAAAAAGCCGACAAGTTTATCTTACTCAAGGATTCTGATAAAAAGTACTACACATTAGAGGAATACAAGAATTTGATTGAATCTAATCAGAAGGATAAGGACGGAAATTTGGTTTATCTGTATGCCAATAATCTTGATGAACAATATGCGTGTATCCAGGCGGCCAAGAATAAAGGCTATAATGTGTTGTTCTTCGACGGACCGCTCGACAACCATTTTATTAACCGCTTGGAGCAAAAGAGCGAGGGTAAGGCCCGTTATTTGAGAGTTGACTCCGATACTATCGACCGTCTTATCAAGAAAGAAGATGAACAGGCTGTTGCTCTTACTGTTAATCAGCAAAATGCTTTGCGCAATGTCTTTGAATGTCTATTGCCTAAAACTGACAAACTGAACTTCTCTGTCGCTTTTGAAAATGTTCCTGGTGCAGAAATGCCAGTTCAAATTACTTTGAATGAGTTCATGCGTCGTATGAAGGAAATGAGCGCTATGCAGGGTGGTGGTATGAACTTCTACGGACAAATGCCTGATTCTTATTCATTTGTTTTGAATGTGGCTCATCCTTTAGTGAAGGATATCATTGCTTCGGAAGAGAGTGCGTGCGCAAGTAAGGTTAACCCTCTTATTTCCGAGTCGGAACAACTGGAAGAGAAAAAGAAGAACTTGAAGGGTGATAAGAAAGAAGAAGACATTCCACAAGAAGTGAAGGACGAAATTAAGTCGATTGAACAGCAACTAGCACAAAAACTTGATGCTCAAAAAACTATTTTCAAAGAGTTTGCTTCTTCTAATGATAAAGTTCGCCAGTTGGTTGACTTGACTCTGCTTTCTAGTAATCTGTTAAAAGGTGAGGCTATGACACAATTCATTAAACGTAGCATTAAGATGCTTTAGTGTCTAATTTGTTGTAGCATAATTCACTTTTTGCTGATTTGTGCATAAATAATCCTTTACAAATCCAATTTGTAAAGGATTATTTTTTTAACTTTATACAAATAACTATAAATGTTTTTGAACCGCGTATTTGTTGAAATAAAATATCTGATTTTTTTGATTGTGTTGGTGTTTGCCAATGCGGGGAATATCTATGCTCAAAAAGTTGGTTTGGTGTTGAGTGGTGGTGGTGCGAAAGGCTGTACGCATATAGGCGTTATTCGTGCTATGGAAGAAAATGGTATTCCTATCGATTATATTGCGGGAACTTCTATCGGTGCTGTCATTGGTGCTCTTTATGCCATGGGCTATTCGCCTGACGAAATGGAGCAATTAATCAGTTCTGAGGATTTCAAGGCTTGGAAAAATGGACGTTTAGACGAAAAGTCTGTTTATTATTTCAAAAAGTCGGAACCTACACCTGAGTTCCTTACGTTGAAGATGGATGCGACAACTCCATTCAATTTTAAGCAAAATATTTTACCTCGTAGTCTTATCAAACCCACACAAATGAATATAATCTTTGTTCAATTGTGTGCCCAGGCATCTGCTGCTTGCGAGGGCGATTTCAATAAACTGATGGTCCCTTTGCGCTGTGTAGCTTCTGATATTAATGCGAAAGAGACGGTTGTGTTGAAAAATGGCGATGTGGGGGAGGCGGTTAGGGCTTCTATGACCTTTCCTCTCGTCTTTAATCCTCGTGAGGTGAATGGGCGTGTTTTGTATGATGGTGGCATTTACAATAATTTCCCTGTTAATGTCGTTCAAAACGAATTTAAGCCCGATTATATTGTTGGTGTGTCGGTTGGTGACGAAATAACGGAAACGAACGCGAGAAGTAACATTGTAGAACAAATTGAGAACATGATTCTCAATCGGGATGAGGTTTATAAAAGTTCTCCTGATTCGATGTTGATCATGAAATTTAGGTTTAAAGATGTGGGCCTTTTAGATTTTGCAAAAGTTCACGAGCTAAGTGCGTTAGGGTATGATTCTATGATGACGCATATTGACGATGTCAGACGTGTTGTTCATTCTTATGTGTCTCTAGATTCAATTGCTAATCGTAGGAAATTGTTCAAAAACCAACTGCCCAATTTGGTGTTTAAAGATGTATGGGTGGAAGGCGGAAACCCGATGCAACGTAACTATATCCGACGCAATATAAGTGGAAAAACGGGTGCTAAATTCTCTTTTCAGACTTTTAAGTCTAATTACTATAAACTGTTGTCTGATTCCAAAATTGAAGAATTGCAACCGTCTACACGATATAATCCTAAGGATAGTACTTTCGACCTGAATTTAAAACTAACGGTCGATAATAATATGAAATTGTCGGTTGGTGGTTTCTTGTCCTCAAACAATGTGAACCAGTTTTATGCTGGCCTTTCCTATCAAAATTTCTTTATGGTGCCCGTTCAACTTGTTTTAGACGGACAAGTCGGCTCTCTTTACAAGGGTACAAGTCTACGGCTTAGGTCTGACTTTTTAACTAAGGTTCCAATGGCGTTGAAATGGAACACTGTTTATCATTCTATGTCGTATTATAATGACAAACTAATTTCTTTCTCTCCCGATAACGAATTGTATAATTTCTCGTGGGATGAATGGTATACGAGGATTAAATTTGGTTTCCCTTTTTTGCGCTCTTCCAAACTGGAAATTGGTGCGGGTTTAGGTTTGAACCGATGGTTCTATAAGGGCGAATTTACGCCGAAAGGTGATGAGTTTGATGTGACTGAGTTCAGAGGGTATAATTACTCTTTATTGTTCGACAATTGTACTTTTACGGTTAGGCAATTTCCAATAAATGGCTTCTCTCATCGTTTTGCCCTTAATCTATATGCGTCTCAAGAATCTGAGACCTTCTATAATTCACAAGGGGAAAAGGAGCGCTTTAAGTCTGAAACTGTTTATTCTCTGTTGGCTTCATGGAAAGGACAACGCTTTTTCCGTTTGTCTAAACATTTTATGTTGGGTACGTATACAGAGGCACTCTTATCTACTTACGAATATAATGATTTCCGAAAAATGCCTGCTTTCCAGCCAACGTTACATTCGCGTATGGTTCACAATCCGTATCTTATGTCAGACGCTTTTTGTGCAATTGGTGGAACTCCTATATTAAAGATTACGGAACAGTTGCACTTGCGTTTTGAAAATTATATTTATACTCCTCTCAGCTATTTTTCTTCTGCCTTCGGCGGTTTGGCGGCTAGTAGTGATTTGGTCTACTTGGGAGAGTTAAATCTCGTTATGCAGCTTCATTTCCTTACCATTAGTGCTTATGGTAATTACTATTCGCATCCTGCTAATAATTGGAATTTGGGCTTGAATATAGGTTTCCTGCTGTTTAATGACAGGCTGATTGAAAGATAATTGAATACCATTTTTCTTTTTGAATGATTAATATGAACAGATGTTTTTTCTTCCTTGCAACGTCGGTCGTTATGTGCGCCTGTGTTTCTTCTTCTACCAGTCAAAACGACTATTTGAACGGTGATACAAAGCAGCAATGTCAGCTTCCGTTGACAAATAACTCCTTTCTTTCGTCTGACTACCGTCTGTTTGATGTGAGAGGAAAAGTTTCTAAGGTTGATGTGAAAACTTTCAAATGCGATTCATCGTGGAATGGTCAAATCGAACATGAAAAGTGGCGTGATAAAGTATATACTTTCGATAAAAATGGAGATGTCTGTTTCAACTCGGATGAAAAAGTCAAGTTAACTCGTAACAATAAGAAACAACTTGTGAAGATGGAGACCTATATCGAAGATTTCCATATTTACATTCCTAGCGAATTTGTTTATAATGATTTGGGGTTTCTTGATACTTTGAAGGAGAGTGGCGCAGAAAGCTATGGGGAAAAAACGTTTAAGTACGATAATAACTCAGATCTGATTTTATCGTATAAACCATCTGTTGGTGAAGGCTCTTATTACGACGAAACGTGCTATTATAAAATTGTGGAGCGAGATAGCCTCGGCAATTGGACGAAGCGTCACATAACTTCTGTGCTCAGAAATGACTGCGATAAAGACCGGATTAATTGCCAAAACTCTGAAACAAATTACAGTATAGAGATGAGGGTTATAACATATTCCGACGATAAGTTTGGAAAATCTGAAAACTAGCTTGTCGGGGGGCTAATAACAATGCCTGGCTGTTGAAAATTTTACGACACGATGATGGTCTGAAGTGACTATAAAAAAGGTGCATCGTCAGATGCACCTTTTAATTTTTTATTCTTTAGGCCCTCTTACAAGACCTCTAGTCGATTCCTTCACAAAAGAGGTGATTATTCTTTTCTCTTCGCAGTCGGGAATCTCGCTTTCAATCTTTTCTAGTGCGTGGGTCGTGTTCAACCCCGATTGGTAAAGAATTCTATAGGTTTCTTGAATTCTTTCTATCTGTTCGTTATTAAACCCGCGTCTTTTAAGGCCTACAACATTCAACCCCATAAAGCAAACCGGTTCACGTCCGACAATGCAGTATGGAGGAATATCTTTACCAAGTCTTGTTCCTCCTTGCACCATTACGTGTTCTCCTATTCTAGAGAACTGGTGGACTAAAGAACCTCCAGAAAGGATGGCATAATCGTCGATAATAACTTCTCCTGCCACTTGCGATGCGTTTCCTACAATAATGTTGTTGGCTAGACGGCAGTCATGGGCTATGTGTGAATAGGCCATAATCAGACAATTGCTTCCAACTATTGTTTTTCCCTTTGAGGCGGTTCCGCGGTTTATTGTCGCACATTCGCGAATAGTGGTGTTGTCGCCTATTTCTGCGGTTGTTTCTTCTCCCACAAATTTCAAGTCTTGAGGAATGCCAGAAATGACCGCATTGGGAAAAATCCTGCAATTCTTACCTATTCGGGCTCCAGGAAGAATTGTCGCATGAGGCATAATAATTGTGCCGTCGCCGATTTCCACATTGTCGGCAATGGTAACAAATGAGCCTATTTGTACGTTTTCACCAATTTTTGCACCTGGATCAATGCTTACAAATTGTTGGTTCATATCGGAAGGTGTTATTTATTCTTTGCTATTTGTGCAGTGAATTCTGCCTCTGAAATAATCTTGTCGCCTACGAAAGCGTATCCTTTCATTGTTGCGATGCCACGACGTACAGGAGTCATCAATACCAGTTTGAAGATAAGTGTATCGCCAGGAACCGCTTTGCTGCGGAATTTAACGTTGTCTATCTTCATGAAGTAAGTGGAGTAGTTCTCAGGATCGGGAACCGATTTCAATACAAGAATACCTCCGGTCTGTGCCATCGCCTCTACTTGAAGAACACCTGGCATTACTGGCTCGTTAGGGAAGTGACCATTGAAGATTTCTTCATTTCCTGTCAAATTCTTAACGCCGATTACCATCTTCTCGTCGGCATACATTATCTTGTCAACCAACTGCATAGGGTAGCGGTGAGGCAACATTTTGCGGATTTGGTTGATGTCGTACTGTGGCTCGTCGTTCGGATCATATACCGGAACCATCGTTTCTTGACGACGGAGTTCTTTTCTTATTTTCTTTGTGAATTGTGCGTTTACTGTGTGACCAGGACAGGTGGCAATTACGTGCCCTTTAATTGGGAAGCCGATTAATGCCAAGTCTCCTATCACGTCCAACAGCTTGTGTCGTGCACATTCGTTATCGTAGTTTAACGGTGTTTTGTTCAAATAGCCCAAATCGTTGATCTGGATATGCTCTTTTCCAAGAATATCAGCTATATGGTCAATGTTTGCTTGCTCGGTTTTCTGATCGTAAATTACAATCGCATTGTCAAGGTCGCCTCCCTTAATAAGGTTCGCCTGTAACAATTGCTCTATTTCGCGGACAAAGACGAAGGTCCTCGCGTTTGCTATTTCTGATGCGAAATTATCTAAGTCATCCAAACTTGCGTATTGGTTGTTCAGTATAGGAGACGGATAAGATATGTGCACGTCGATGCTGAATTTATCGTCTGGCAAAATGACGATAGAAGAACCGTCTTCATTCTTATGTTCTATGCGTTTCTTGACAACATAGTATTCTCTGTTCTCTTCTTGTTCTGCGACACCGACTTTTGCAATCTCTTCTATATAGAGTTTTGAACTGCCGTCGAGTATAGGGAACTCTGGTTGGTCTACTTGAATTAGACAGTTGTCTATTTTTGAAGCGTATAGCGCTGCCATCGCGTGTTCAATAGTGCTTACTCTTACACCATTTGACTCTATGACTGTGCCGCGTGAAGTTTCTTTAATATATTCTGCTAGAGCCGATATAACGGGTTGTCCGTCAATGTCTGTTCTTTGAATCTGGTAACCAGTGTTAGCTTCTGCTGGGTTGAAGGTTACAGTCGATACTAATCCTGTATGTAATGCTTTTCCTTTAAGGGTAAATGAACCTTTTAGTGTTGTTTGTTTATCCATAGGGGTTATACTTGTTAATCTTTTTTTAGTTGTTTTTTGAGTTCGGCAATCTCGTTTTTCAAATCTCTCATTTCTTTAACTATGTTTGGCAGGTCTTTGAAGTGGATGAAAGAACGCTTGAATTGGGCAGATGGTAATGCTGGCGCACCTTCCCATGAGCAAGGTTCTGTTGTGTTTTTCATCATAGCTGCCCTTGCGGCCATAATTGTACCGTCGCCTATCCGTAGATGGCCTACAATTCCGCTTTGACCTCCGAACATGCACCTCTTGCCGATTTCTGTCGACCCTGCAATTCCAACTTGTGCTGCCATAACAGTGTTCTCTCCTACTGTTACATTGTGGGCAATTTGGATAAGGTTGTCGAGTTTGACTCCTTTCTTTAGTGTTGTATGACCATCCATTGAAGAACGGTCGATACAGGTGTTTGAGCCAATTTCTACATCATCTTCTATGACTACGTTGCCCAATTGAGGTATTTTATGGTATATACCTTTTTCGTCTGGTGCGAATCCAAAGCCATCGGAACCTATAACGGCTCCCGAATGAATGATGACATTATTGCCTATTACGCAGTTTTTGTACACTTTGACTCCACTATACAGAGTTACGTTGTCACCAATTACAACGTTGTCTCCAACGTATACTTGTGGATATATTTGAACGCCTTTTCCTATCTTTACATTTTCTCCGATAACGGCATAGGCACCAATATAAGCATCTTCGCCAATAACTGCATTCTCTGGTATAACCGCAAGACTATCTATCCCTTTTTTCTTTGGATTCATTACGGTGTCTGCCAATTCTAAGAGGGCTGCCAGTGCCGAGTATGAATTCTTTACTCGTATAAGGGTTGTTGGTATGGCCTGTTTCGGACTGAAACTATCGTTGACCAAAACTACACTTGCTTTGGTTTTGTATATATATTCTTCGTATTTCGGATTCGAAAGAAAAGTGAGTGTTCCTGGTACTCCAGCTTCAATTTTTGAAAAACTCGATACTTTTACCGTTCCGTCTCCTTCTACTTTTCCTTGAAGAAATTCGGCTATTTGCTGCGCTGTGAACTCCATATGTATTGTTTTAGTTAGGGATTGAAACCCTATATCGTACAAAGATAGGACAAATTGAGGTAGAAAAGAACTTTTTTATACAATACTTGCATTCCAAGTGGGATATTCTTTTGAAATATGTGTTTATATGGATATTGTATTGTTGAAATTGTAGTAACAGAAGTAGTATTTTTTTTCAACTCCTTTTGTTAGTTGCGAGATGTCTAATATTTCTGTTACCTCTGCTATGTCTTTTACTTCTCCGTTTGGATACAGAATATAGATTGGACTGTTGTTGTTCTTGTGAGAATAGGTGTTTGTTGATACAGTTACTTCTGAGTAGAAGTAATGTGCCTCTTCTTTCGGAATGCCCAGTTTGGCTACATATTCTTGTTCCAGAAACTCAATGGTTGCTTTGTCCATTGGCTTTTGACCGATGATTACTTTGAATAGGTGTCGGTTGCTTACACATGAACTGAGTATTGCTAATACTTTGTCGGCATTGTTTTGCCAAGCTTTCGCAACACTTATTATATCGGAATCGTCGAATTTTACATAATTCTGTAATGCCTCACCCTTGTTTGCAAAGTCTTCGAATGTGGCAGTGTGCTTTAGAAAGTATCTGAACCATTGCGGACATTCGAGTTCAATGCCGGCTTTAGTTAAGTCTTTTGCCCTTTTCAGTAAATTAATCAGTACACGCTCGGCTGCTACCGATGTTTTGTGGTAGTAGACTTGCCAATACATTATTCGTCTGGCGATTAGGAATTTCTCGATCGAATAAATACCTTTGGCCTCAACGCACAAATTGTCGTTCCAAACGTTCAACATTTTTATGATGCGTTCTGTTCCTACTGCTCCCTCTACAACACCTGTAAAGAAACTGTCGCGTATCAGGTAGTCCAAACGATCCATGTCTAGTTGGCTTGAGACTAGCTGGTGGAGGAACTTTTTAGGGTGCTTGTCTTGATAAATGGATATGCACATATCAAGTTTACCGTTGAACTCCCGATTAAGTTGTCGCATTATTTCAAGTGAAATATCCTCGTGGGTGACTCCTTGTGTGAAAAGGTGTTCCAAAACATGCGAGAATGGTGCGTGGCCAATGTCGTGGAGTAGTATGGTGGCCAACACGGCTTCTGCCTCCTCGTCTGTAATGACGTTCCCTTTGCCTTTTAGCTGGCCGATTGCCTCGTTCATCAGGTGCATGGCTCCCAATGAATGAAGGAAACGGGAATGTTGTGCTCCTGGGTATACCATAAACGACATTCCTAGCTGGCGTATACGGTTAAGGCGTTGGAAGTAGGGGTGTTGTATTATGTCATATAGAAATTCAGAAGGAATAGAGACAAATCCTAAAACTGGATCATTTATGATTTTCTTCTTGTTTTGTTCCATCTGAATTCTTTTGTTAAATCATTCCTCTTTCCTTTAAGCAGGCTGCCATTTGTTTCTGAAGTTCCAACGCCGACTCTCTGGCGGCTTGTGCGAAATCTTCCCCGTGGCTTGCGTAGATAATTCCTCGTGAACTGTTCACCAGTAGACCGCATTGGTCGTTCATGCCATATTTTACCACTTCTTCCAAACTTCCGCCTTGGGCGCCAATGCCTGGTACGAGAAGAAAGTTGTCTGGAACTATTTTTCTGATGTCTGACAGCATGTTGGCTTTTGTCGCACCTACCACATACATCAACTTGTCGGCATCGCCCCAGTTTTTCGAAGTTTTAAGCACTTTCTCAAATAGCTTTTCTCCTTTGGGGTCTTCTGTGAACTGGAAATCGAAGGCGCCTTTGTTTGAGGTTAGAGCCAAAAGTGTTACATATTTGCCGTCGTAGTTCAGGAATGGACTGACCGAATCTTCTCCCATATAGGGTGCTACGGTTACTGTATCAAAATCCATTGCCTCAAAGAATGTACGCGCATACATTGCCGAAGTGTTGCCGATATCGCCGCGTTTTGCGTCGGCTATGATGAATTTGTCGGGATAGTTCGAACGGATATATTCTACAGTTTGGTCTAATATTTCCCATCCGTGGAATCCCAAACATTCATAGAAAGCAATGTTGGGTTTGTAAGCAACACACAGGTCGGCTGTTGCGTCAATTATCTCTTTGTTGAAGAACAAAATGGGGTCGTAGTCGCTGCTGTTGCAGTTGTTGAATAGATATTCTGGTATTTTGGTCGCGTCGGTGTCGAGTCCTACGCAGAGAAAAGACTGGGTCTTCTTGATGTTTTCGAATAATTCTTCTCTTGTCATATTCGTATGTTTTTTATTTGAAATACTTTTCTGAGTTTGCGTCTATCCAGTTGTTGACTTCCTGTAGCAGTTTTTCTGATCTTTTGTTGAGCGCCCAGGCCTGCATCTGTGAAAAACTGATGGCTGTGTTATAGTCGAGTTGTGGATACTTGTTTCCAATACGTTTTACCAAATTGTAATTACAAACTGTGTAATCTAAATCTCCCTTCGCCACTAATATAATTAGCTGTTCGCTTTGGTAATTGTCTATTTCGTCAATTTGAATGGTATCTCCTATTTCTTGGGCAAGATTCTTCAATCGTGCTATGTAAGGCGAATTCTTGGGCATTGATATGTGGTGCCCTGGCAATTCAAGCTGGCTTTTGATGTAGGGAACATTCTGGTCGGCTGCATTACGCTTCCTTTGGACCAGAACCTGCTTGTCTAGGCATATAGGGGATGTGAATTGTACCGATTCTTTCAATTCCGTTGTTACTGGTATAAGTCTCGCTACTAAATCGTATTTACCTTTTTTCAGCCCTTCAATACAGAGGTCTATGTCTGCTTCCATCTCAATTTCTGCCTTTACGCCCATATGGTTGCATAAGGCGTTGACCATCTCATATTGAACGCCTGTCACGGAGTCCTTTTTATGGTAATAGCCTAGGGGGTTGTAACCCATTGCAACTCTGAGGACACCCTCTTCCTTTATGTCGTTCAAGTCTCTTACCCCATTGTTGCACGATGGTAGCATAAAGGCTAAAAGCATACAAACCGCAAGCTTTGCTAACATTAGGTGTCGGATTGTCTTTTTCATCTAAATAATCTTTTAGTTTCTAAAATTAACCGATACGCCAAACTTTAAGTAGTTTGGTTCCAATGCGTAACCTGGGGTTATCAGATAGTTATTGTTGTTGCTCCAAATATGGTTGATATGGCTGTATTGGACAAATAATCTGAATGTTTTCAGGTGCATACTCAGGTAGGCATCATAGAATGGGTATCCTCCAAGTTTTTCTTGATTTTGGGCATAGAACATTCCTGTCGCTGGCAGATACGCCGCAGCATAATACTTGCTATTGTAGCGCATATCGACTCCTAGTTGAAGCGTTAGCACTTTGAAAAGCGGATTTGTCTTTAAATACAAGTTCGAGAACAAGCAGAGGGCTGGTAGATCAAGCACTTCGTTCCTCGCATTTGTGAATTGGAATGTGAGCTCGTTGTCGAAGTGAAGATACCATATTTTCAACAGTTCGTTCACTGTTATGCGGGTGATAGATAGGTTAGAACCCTCTTGTTCTGGCACTCCTTTTGTCCCAAAATAAACGTAATCGTTTAGGGTCGTCTCGTTTGCTTTTATTGTCAGTCCGACTTCTGGAGCGATTTTAGCAAGAAGTGAAGAGTCTTCTTGGTATAGATAAATTTTTTCTGCTCCTATGCTTCCCTCTATAATGGTGCGCTTTTTATTGTCGAAGTTGTTGTCCCATTGAATCCTGTTCCCTAAATAATGCTCTTCCAGGTAGTCGGGACAGTATTGTTCGTGAGATGCGTTTGCTTTTATGGCGAATTGGTGTCTGCCGATATTAAACTTCGATTTTATGTCGGCATTCAAAGCAAATGTACCCCCTGTTTCTTTTTCGTCTTTAAAGAAGTATTCCCCGTTAAAATTAAATTGCAGGTGTTCTCCTTTTCTTTTCGAGATATTTGCACCCAGACCAACTTTGGTTTTGGTTGTCGTTGACCATACTTCCTCGCCTTTTCTTCCAAGGGTGTCTGCCCCGAATTTATTTATAGCAATGTTCTGCGGGTTGTTTGATAAATAATTGTTTATATGGTCGATTTGGCCGTATTGTTTCTGCGTATAGGTCAGGTAACCAGCAACTCCGAATTTTCCAATTGTGTTGAACTCCTCGTTCAATGACAGGCCAATTGTGTGTGTCATTTCCCAATAGTGGAGCGAGTCAACTGTGGTTTTGTTGTTGATATAGTGATTGTTACCTATTCCTATTTTATTGTATAGGCTATCGGAATACATTCCTCCGTTTATGCCGATCTCATCTTCTTTATATCTTTTGTAATCAGCTTCGTTTCTGAATGTATAAATAAGAGAAGACACCGGTATGAACGTTGTGGTTGTTGAGTCTTCCGTTACGTTTATGGTCTTGTCGTATCCGAAATGGAACTTATAGTTGAGAAATGCGTTCCAGTTTACCAGTTTTGAGGTTACGTCGTTGTTAAAAACGGTCTGGATGTTATACGCGTCAAGTTTCCCGTAATTTTTTGGATCGGTAATTTGACCAATTTCATAGAAACCACCATTTTCCATTGCCCTATAACCGTTTAGCGATATGTTGGCCATTAATTCGTGGTGGCGGTGTATGTAACTGCCGAAGAAACCGGCATTATAGTTTTTGGTAGACTGGTTGTCGTATGAACCGTAGTTGTTCTGCCATTTTCCGTACATTCCCATATTAAAATGGGGATTGATATTTACTGAAAATATTCCGGAAATATGCTGCTGCTTCCTGTTTGTCAAACCTCCGCTATAATAGGAGATATTGGCATACGGTACCTTTGTGTTGTAATACTGGATGTCTTCTGGTGCTGTGTAATAGAGTGAGTATGGTTCGAAAAAGATGAAGTTTGAACGCCGCACTCTGTCGCTGAAGATTTTAGATGTGCTTGCTGTTCCTATATTACCTAAACTTTGAAAGGCGATGGTTCTTTTGAACGCAATGTCGTTTGTCCGGAAGTAGTCGACTGTGGTGTCTAAGGTTGAGGGTGTTGTCAAGCCTAGCGGACCTTGGGCCTGCCAGACCTCTATTTCTTTGCCTTTCTTCTCTTTTTGGACTGATTCTGTTCCAGAACCAAAAACCGAAATAACGGTAAAAAGAGTAACTATTGTGAGGAATATTCTTTTCATTGGTGCAAAGATAAGCAAAGTATAAGGATTTTGAAAGAATACAACATTTTGGTTTTGTTAATCTCGCAAACAAAAAAGAGAGGAAAAAACTTTTTGTTCTTTCCTCTCTTCTTTTTCTTATAAATTTAACCCAAATAAGACTTGAGTAATTTGCATTTCGAATTGTTGCGTAGCTGGCGAATGGCCTTCTCTTTTATTTGTCTTACGCGTTCGCGGGTCAGATTGAATTCTTCGCCAATTTCCTCCAGCGTTTTTGCCGGACAACCTAAACCGAAGAATTTTTTCAAAATATCGCCCGAACGACCTCCAAGTGTTGATAGCGCTCTGTCTATTTCTTGGCTGAGCGATTCATCGGCTAACCTGCTGTCTGTTGCAGGTGTGTTCGAGTTTGGTATCATTTCAACCATACTGGTGTCGCTATCGTCGCCTATAGGGGTGTCGATAGATACTGCCTTGGTTGATGATTTCAACGCTTCTTCTATTTTGTCGGTTGGCAGATTCAACAATTCTGCCAATTGGGTTGAGCTTGGCTTGAATCCATGCTCTTGTTCGTATGTGGCTACCTCTTTGTTGATTTTGCTGATCAAACCTACTTGGTTCAGCGGTAAACGAACCATTCGGCTCTGTTCTGCCAATGCTTGCATGATTGATTGACGAATCCACCACACTGCATACGAAATGAATTTGAAACCTTTGGTCTCGTCAAATTTCTGTGCGGCTTTTATTAGTCCCAGGTTACCCTCGTCAATTAAGTCCAGCAAACTCAAGCCTTGGCTTTGGTACTGCTTCGCAACTGAAACCACGAAACGAAGATTCGCGTTTACAAGTGTATTGAGAGCTTCGTCGTCGCCTTGGTGAATTCTTCTGGCTAATTCAGCTTCTTCTTCGGCTGATACCATTGGCTTTCTGGCAATCTCTTGAAGGTATTTTTCAAGCGCGGCACTCTCTCTGTTGGTAATTGACTTGGAAATCTTTAATTGTCTCATGCTCTAAATAAACTGTTTTATATTGGGGCTTTTGGGTCTCCCCCCTATATTAAGTCCTAATTTATCGTGCAAAATTAAATAAAATAGTTGATAGGTGTGTTTTTTTAGATGCAAAATGTGCTACTATTTGTGCCTAAATCAGATTTTTTTGTCGTTTAGACCACTTTTAACGCATTGTCTACTACTTCGCAAACACCTAATTTGCCGTTTATGACCGCTACAGACTCAATTATGCCCCTGTTGCAGAGTTTCCCGTCCGAAAGTCTGTAGATGTCTTGGTAAAACACGTATTTAAGGCTTTCTTTTTTCACATTCAGTTTGCATACAAACTTGTCTCCGCTTTTTAGCGAGTTCTTGAAACGTAGGTCTACTCTGACTACTACTAGGTCAATGCCTTCTTCGTGCAACTTTGCGAAACTAAGTCCCAGTGTTTTTATGTACTGGTGGCGGGTGTGCTCCATATAGTGTTGGTAATTGGCATTGTTTACAATGCCTTGCAGGTCGCATTCGTAGTCGCGGACCGTGAATTCTTCTTCGAAAATGTATTCCATACGTTTATTAATAGATGACTGTTAGGCCCAGCCCGGTTACAACCGCAATGGCTGGGATATACCATTTGTTGATTTCTTTAAAATTAGTCTCTATGCCTCTTTTTACGGAGTACATATAGAGTGCAAAGAGTAGTGAGCCGACGGTCACCAGTATGCTGGCCTTCCAATTCTGCTTTTGGCTCATTTCTGCCATTAGCTTGTCCCAATTGATGAACAGCAGTGATGCGCTAAAGGCGAGTATTTTTGTTGTTAGAACAAATGCCTGCCGCTTCTTGCTGATGAGGGCCGATAAGCCTAGCTGGCTGATGCTGATGAGCGGAATGGCAATAAACAAGACAACCGCCCAGTCGTGAAATATGTCACCAAAACCGGCTGCCTGGTTGACTGCCGAGCCTTTTGTCAGCCAGTAACTAGATTCGAACTTGAACAAGAAAGGACTGGAAACTATAATTGTCGCAATATCTACTATGAATAAATAGTGGCGGAGGTCTCTGTCATTATTATCCATTAATTGATGCTATTTGGTTGATAAGTTCGATGGTATGGCAGGCTACTACACCTGCGGTTTCCGTCCTTAAACGGCTCTCTCCTAGCGATATTGGCAGGTAGCCTTTCTTTATGGCTGTCGCTACCTCTTCTTCGCTAAAGTCTCCTTCTGGACCGATTAGTATGGTGACGTCGTTATTGGCTTTGTAGGTCGTGCACAAGTCTTTTTTGTCTTGCTCGTAACAGTGCGCAATAAACAAGTCGCCCTTTCGGTCGCTTTTCATAAAGTCGTTAAAGGTTGTTTGCTCGTTGATGGTGGGGAGATAGGCTTTTTTCGATTGCTTCATTGCCGAAATCAGTATTTTTTCTATACGGTCTCTCTTTACGACTTTCCTTTCCGAGTACCGGCAGATTATTGGCGTTATTTCGTCGATGCCGATTTCTGTCGCTTTTTCTGCGAACCATTCTATCCGTTCTATGTTCTTGGTCGGAGCAATGGCAATGTGTAAATGAATTGGTCGTTTGTGGTAACCTTGGACTTCGTTTTCTATGACGACCTTGCATTTCTTGTGGTGAGCGATTGCTATTTTGGCGTGGTAGAAACCTCCCTGACCATCGATGACTTCTAGTGAATCGCCTTCAACCATGCGTAAAACTTTTACCGCATGTTGCGATTCTTCTTCCGGCAATGTTAAATCGTTCTTGATGTTTGGCGCGTAGAAAAGGGCCATGGTGTATCTTTTTTATATAAACAGAATAAGAGCAGTTCCCCCATTGATGATAAAGGAACTGCTCTTTTATTTAGCTTTTTTACTTGTAGATTTCCTTTTTCCCTGCCAAAAGGGTGTTCTTCATCAGCGAGCAAATGGTCATTGGACCAACGCCACCAGGAACTGGCGTGATGAAGCTGCACTTAGGCGCTACGTTTTCGAAGTCAACGTCGCCAGTCAACTTGAAACCGGTCTTCGATTCGGCGCATGGAACACGGGTGGTTCCTACGTCGATAACAACGGCACCATCTTTTACCATGTCGGCTGTGACGAACTTAGGAGATCCCATAGCCGCGATAATGATGTCGGCTTCTTTACAGATTTCCTTAATGTTCTTTGTTCCGCTGTGACATACGGTTACGGTTGCGTTGCCTGGGTAGGCCTTCTGCATCATAAGTGAAGCGACCGGCTTGCCTACAATATTGCTTCGGCCGATTACGACACAGTTCTTTCCTTTGGTCTCGATGTTGTAGCGTTTCAACAGTTCAAGTATACCTGCAGGTGTGGCAGAAACAAATGCAGGCAGTCCGATTGAAGTTCTGCCTACGTTGATAGGGTGGAAGCCGTCAACGTCTTTCTTATAGTCGATTGCCTCGATAACCTTCTGCTCTGATATGTGCTTTGGCAATGGCAGTTGGACGATGAATCCGTCAACGTCGTTGTCTTTGTTCAACTTATCGATTGCGGCAAGAAGTTCGTCTTCTGTGATGTCTGATTCAAATGCGATTTTTGTCGATTTGAAACCACACTGCTCGCATGAAAGGACCTTGTTTTTGACATAGGTCTCACTACCGCCATCGTGGCCGACGATGATGACTGCCAGATGGGGAACTTTTCCGCCTTTTGCTTTGATTTCTGCAACTTCTGCTGCTATTTCCTGCTTAATCTGCATCGAAATAGCTTTCCCGTCAATTAATTGCATGTCTTATTGTTTTTTGTTGTTTATCCTTTTAGTGGGGCATTCTGAATTTGCCCTTGTTCTTGGTAACCATCTTCATCATCTTTCTGGTCTCGTCGAACTGCTTGATGAGGCGGTTGACTTCCTGTAGGCTGGTTCCGCTACCTTTGGCAATACGGTTTCGTCTGCTACCGTCAAGAATGCCTGGATTGCTCCGCTCTTTCTTGGTCATTGAATAGATGATGGCTTCGATTCCTTTGAAGGCGTTGTCGTCGATTTCAACGTCTTTCAATGCCTTCCCAATGCCAGGTATCATTGCGGCCAAATCTTTCAGGTTTCCCATCTTTTTGATTTGCTGGATTTGGTTCAAAAAGTCGTTAAAGTCAAACTGGTTTTTCTCAATCTTGCGCTGTAGCTTTTTCGCCTCTTGTTCGTCATAAGCGTCTTGCGCCCTTTGTACCAATCCGACAATATCACCCATACCTAATATGCGGCCTGCCATACGTTTAGGGTCGAACACGTCAATGGCATCGAGTTTTTCTCCCGTTCCGATAAACTTGATAGGCTTGTTTACAATTGTCTTAATGGTAAGGGCAGCACCGCCACGGGTGTCTCCATCGAGTTTGGTGAGGATAACGCCGTCAAAATCAAGTCGGTCGTTAAATTCTTTTGCAGTATTAACGGCGTCCTGACCTGTGGTTGAGTCAACAACGAATAGTATTTCATGCGGATTGATGGCTTCTTTTATCGCTACAATCTCGGTCATCATTTCTTCGTCAACTGCCAATCGGCCGGCGGTATCGACGATGATGACGTCGCAACCTTTTTCTTTAGCAGCGGCAATAGAGCGTTTTGCGATCTCTACGGGTTGCTTGCAGTCTGGCTCGGAATATACCGGTATGTTTATTTGCTCGCCAACTACCTTTAATTGCTCTATGGCGGCCGGACGGTATACGTCGCAGGCTACCAAAATAGGGTTTCTACCTTTTTTGCTTCTGATGTAGTTCGCTAGTTTTCCCGAGAATGTTGTTTTACCGGAACCTTGAAGACCTGACATCAAAATAATTGCGGGAGAGCCTTTTACGTTGATGTCGGCAGTTTCGCCACCCATAAGGGCGATGAGTTCGTCGTTGACGATCTTCTTCATCATATCGCCTGGTTTGACCGATGTCAACACATTCTGACCGAGGGCTTTTTGTTTTACGTCTTCTGTAAACTGTTTTGCAATCTTATAGTTTACGTCGGCATCAAGCAATGCCTTTCTCACGTCTTTCAACGCTTCGGCAATGTTGATTTCTGTAATGCGACCTTCTCCTTTAAGTATTTTGAACGAACGTTCAAGTCGCTCTTCTAAGTTCTCAAACATATTGTTTTTTTTTATCTTTCTATGGGTAAGTGATGCTTGTGAAAAGCCTCAGATTTGCAAAATTAGTAAATTTTAAAGAATATACCTTATTCTTTGACGATGGTTTGCTTTATGTTCAGCACAATCTCGTCGCTAACGCTTTCTTCTGTTGTTTCGTAGATGCTCAATGGTGTGGCTTTGCCCTTTATGCTGATTGTTGTTGAACTGTTTATTAATAGGCCCGTTTCACAGTCGAGCGTTATGTCTGAGACAATTTGTCCGTCAACGTTTTCTAACGAATAGGCCTTTCCTGCTATTGAATAGCGGCATGGCTTTGTCTTGTCTATCTGGTTGGTGCCGCTAATAATGTAGGTGTTGCCTTTTTTGCCCTTTAATGTGTAGGTGGTACCCTTGTTGCTGGAAAAGGTTCCGTATAGGTATATAGCTTTTGTCCATGTGCCATTGTCTTTTACAACACTGTCTGGCGCAATTGATACTGTGTTTTCTGTCAGGCTCCTTACCAAGTTCTTCCCATATTCCTCGTTAATCAGATATCGGTAAGCGATGCGGTTGATGCTGTCGGGTGGAGTCACATAATCGTCGAAAAGGTGGGCGTCTATGGAGTCGATGCCGGCAACCGTGCCTGTTGTAAGGTGTTTTGGGCCTAATTCAACCTTCACCCCTCGGTTAGTGGCTTGCCTCATGATGTAAGATAGTGGAAGCCTGGGCTTTTCTGTAGATAAAACGGTTGTGCTGTCTTTCTGTTTCTTCTCACATCTAATTGCGCTTATTGTCAGTTCAACTCCTTTTCCTGCTCCAGTCGCATTGGCAGTAAGGTCGTATTTTATGGTCTGGGTTTGTTTTACTGGACGTGATTTTTTTAAAGAAACGCTACTTTCGTTTAAAAAGGTGTATGTGCTTTTACCTTCTGCCTTAAGAAAAACTTTGTTCTCGGCTTTTATGGAGAGAATCGTGCATAACACGATTAGGGTGACAATGTGTTTTTTCATTCTTTTTTTTGCAAATTTAATGAATTTTATTCTCATTTGTAAATTGCATGACACACATAACTGGCATTGTTGAAACTGACAAATTGTCGTTATGGTCTCGCATCTTGTCCTTTTTTCTGTTTGATTGTTAATTTTCCTGAAATATAATACCAATTGCACAGTTTTTGCGTTTGAATTAAATAAGAACAAAAAACGAATTAAATTGAGTATGAAAAATTCAACGATTATTGTACCCGTAGCCGTTGCGGCCATTTTGGGTATTGGTTACACGGTTGGAAGAGCTCAAAACAACAATACCGACTCTTCTTCTATTGCGGAAACTTCGCATGTGGTTGGTTCTTATTCCGGACAATCCACCGATTTTACTTATGCCGCAGAAAACACTGTTAACTGTGTGGTTCATATTATGACTAAATATACCCCAAAGACATCTTCGTCTAGCGGGCAGCCAAATTTTGGTGGTAACGATATTTTCGAGTATTTCTTTGGAGACAGGGGCGGCTTCCAACAGTTGCAACCACAGCCACGTTCTGCCTCTGGCTCGGGCGTTATCTTGGAAAAAGAGGGCTATATTGTTACAAACAACCATGTGGTTGAAGGTGCTGACTCTATTACAGTTGTTTTAAACGACAAACGCTCCTATGTGGCAAAGATTGTTGGTACTGACCCTTCGACCGACTTGGCCTTGATTAAGGTGGAGGCTGACGACCTTCCTGCCATCAAAATCGGTGATTCGGAAAGCCTGAGGGTCGGTGAATGGGTGCTGGCTGTTGGTAATCCGTTTAACCTGACTTCTACTGTTACTGCCGGTATTGTTAGTGCCAAAGCAAGGAATATAAATATATTGAGCGGTGATATGAAGATTGAGTCGTTCATTCAAACCGATGCTGCTGTTAACCCTGGTAACAGTGGTGGTGCCTTGGTGAACACGAAAGGCGAACTTGTTGGTATTAATGCGGCTATCGCTTCGCAAACCGGCTCTTATACGGGTTACTCTTTCGCTATTCCTGTTACTATCATGAGCAAGGTGGTGAACGACCTTAAAAAGTATGGTGTCGTACAACGTGCTTTGCTGGGTGTTATGGTGCAAGACATTACTAGCGAGTTGGCTAAAGAGAAGAACCTTTCGGTTCTCGATGGTGCCTACGTTGCAAGTGTAAATGACAACAGCGCTGCTAAAGATGCCGGCATTGAGGTGGGTGACGTTATTGTTAAAGTGAATGGTAAGGCTGTGAAATCGGTTCCTGAAGTTCAGGAACAAGTCAGCAAATTCAGCCCTGGTAATACTATTAACGTGACCGTGCTCCGTAAAAAGAAGGAGTTGACTATTCCGGTTGTTCTTAAAAACCAAATGGGTGATACGAAGATTGTAAAACAGGCTGGTGTGACCGATTTAGGGGCTACTTTCGAGGTGACATCTGATGCTGATAAGCAAAAGTATGGAATCTCTTCCGGTATTACTGTTAAGAGCGTAACCAAGGATGGTAAATTCGCTGTTAATGGCATTCAGCCTGGCTTTATTATTCTCAAGGCTAACAACCAGACGGTTAATTCTGTCGATGATCTGCAAAAGATTGTTGCTGCTTGCAAGAAGAACAATGGGCAGAAATATAATGAACAGGCTTTGTTCATTTCTGGCCTATACAAAGGCAAACTTACTTATTATGCGGTTGATTTGAATTAATGTTTTTCTTTAAAGTATTAATTGTAAAGGGGGAACAGCAGTTCCCCCTTTTTCGTTGGTATGTGGCATTGTAAGTTTCTGTATTTATCTTATCTTTGTGGTAACACTGGCTTTATATTTCTATGAAAAGTTTGGTGCAGTTGCTTTTTGTGATTTAAATGTTGAATTGAATGAAAAGTAAATTTAATATCTACCTTACCTTTGTTGTTTTTCTTTTAATGGCTCTTGGTCTTGCGCTTGACTTTATTGAGTTCGTTGTTCTGATTGTTATACTTTTTATAAGCTATTCCTTATTTCAAATTTTTATTTGGGAGGGACATGTGGAAAAGAAACGCAATTATAGCGGTGAGTTTTATAGTTCTGGCAATAATTTGTCTGATTTGATTTCTATGGTGATGGCTGCCGATGGTAAATCTACTAAAGAGGAGTATAACAAGGTTTGTTCTTTTTTAGAATCTAGTTTATATGGCAATACAAACGTTTTTAATCCTTCCTTTTGGAATGCTGATGGAAAGCAAGATAGTGTAAAACTATTTGCCGCCGACTATAGGAATATTGTTGAAGGTATAAGCGTAAAACTATATAATCAAAGCTTACTGAAGTATTATGCCAAGACCGTCTATAATATGTACAAACATAATGAACCTAAATTGTATTTTATATCGGAACTCCTCTATAATGTGGTTACTTGTGATGGTGGAATAACGGCTTCTGAATGGTTGTGTATGTGTGAGGTGATGAACATCTTTTATCCTAACGATTCCGAATTTCTCTATTTTGTAAAGAAGTATGCTGATTTTGTAGTAGAAAAAAAGCCTTATTACGCACGTTATGCAAGATGTTCAGGAGAAAAAAAGAGTTCTTTCTCAAAGAATAACAGACAAGAGACGAATCGGAAACAGGATGGAAAAAACGCATCATAT
>DGTD01000024.1 GCA_002396385.1 Bacteroidales bacterium UBA4345 | reverse complement strand
CCGAACAGAGAAGTTAAGCCCGCCATCGCCGATGGTACTGCGCACTGTGGTAGAGTAGGCAGCCGCCATTTTCAAGTCCCCGATTATCTTCTCGATAGTCGGGGACTTTTTTTGTTTTTGTTTAATAATGTGCGCCTGATTTATTTATAGTTAAGTGGCAATTATTTAAATTTGCGGGAGAACATTATAAATTCATCCTTATGAAGAAACTTTTTTTCACATTCTGTGTGGTTTTTATCCATACTATGGTTTCAGCAACCGATGTTTGGGTATGGAGTGGCGGTAAATATACTGCAACAAAAGTAGACAGCATTACATTTGTTGACCCTTCAAAAGGTGATAATTTTGTGGACCCGTTCTCAGATAAGGTTTATGATAATTATAGCGGAACTCTCAAGTTGTCTGTTATGGGTTTCAGCGCAGGTAGCGCTACACCGGTTGTTACTGTGGCCGATGCAAATACGGGTCTTGCAACAGTCGCTGTTGGCGAGTTCTCGGTCTCTGGCTATACAATATCTGGCTTGTCGGTCGACAACGTCGAAGTTGAAAAAAAAGCAGACGGATCTCTTTCTTTATCGCGTGCTAACTTTACGTCGACTGCTTTGTTGAACGGAGAACCCGATGAACTGACCAATTGTAGTCTTACAGGTACTATAAAGCCCGATGGGACCATTTCTCTGTCCGTCTCTTTCTCGGTATCGTCGTTCCCGGTAAGTGGAACCTTCAGTGGGGAAAAGGTCGAATAATAGAATCGTTTTTACCATAAATGTATATCAGAGGGTGCGTCTTTTGTGACACACCCTCTGCTTATTGTGTGTAATTAGAGTATTGTTTACATATATCCATACTTACATTTTTAGTAATTTTGAAGAAATTTAAGTTTGATTACAGTGGCAAAGTCAAAACAATCTGAGGACAACCAGTTTGCAGAAACTGACCATATAGAAGTATTGGGTGCCCGTGTCCATAATTTGAAGAATATTGATGTCTCCATTCCCCGCAATAAACTAACTGTTATTACAGGATTGAGCGGTAGCGGGAAATCTTCTCTTGCGTTTGATACTATATTTGCAGAAGGACAACGCCGGTATATAGAGACGTTTTCTGCCTATGCCCGTAATTTCTTGGGAAATATGGAGAGGCCCGATGTTGACAAAATAAGCGGTCTGAGCCCTGTAATCTCGATAGAACAGAAAACTACAAACAAAAATCCACGTTCGACTGTCGGTACCACAACAGAGGTGTACGATTTTCTCCGTTTGCTATTTGCCCGTGCGGGCACGGCCTATTCGTATGAGACCGGAGATAAAATGGTGAAATATACCGAGGACCAGATTTTAGAGCTCATACACAAAGACTATGAGGGGCAGGCGGTTAACATACTGGCTCCGCTTGTTAAAGCCCGTAAGGGACATTACCGGGAACTTTTCGAACAGATAAGGAAAAAGGGATATCTTTATGTGCGTGTCGACGGCCAAATGCTGGAGGTGAAGCACGGTATGAAGCTGGACCGTTATAAGAACCATGATATTGAAGTGGTCATAGACCGTTTGGTGGTTTCTGGCGATGACCCGCAGCGTCTGCGCGATTCTGTGCACATGGCCATCCGCCAGGGAGACGGTTCAATGATGATCATTCGAAAGGATGACAATACACCCCGCTATTTTAGCCGCCTGTTGATGTGCCCTACTACCGGTATATCTTATGCCGATCCGGCTCCGCATAATTTTTCTTTTAACTCTCCACGCGGTGCTTGTCCTTATTGCAAGGGCTTGGGTTTTGTTACGGAAATAGACCGTGAAAAGGTGATTCCTGACCCTTCCATGTCTATTGCGGAAGGTGGTATAGCCCCTTTGGGTAAAGCTAAAAAAACACTCTTTTTTGCCCAATTGGAGGCTTTAGGCGAAAAGTATGGCTTCACTTTGAAGACTCCGATCAATGAAATTTCGGAGGAAGCCATGAAGACCATCCTGTATGGAGCGGAAGAACGACTGAGTGTCCGTAATGAAACTGTTGGAACCTCTAGCTACTTCCTCTCTTTTGACGGCGTTATCCGTTATATGGAGATGCAGCAAGACGATGAGGCGTCGGCTACCGCCCAGAAATGGGTGAGCCAGTTCAGCCGGACTTGTGTCTGCCCTGAGTGTAAAGGCCAGCGTTTGAACAAGGAAGCTCTCCATTTTTTTATCGACGGAAAGAATATAGCCGATTTGGCTTCGATGGATATATCGGAACTTTATGACTGGTTAGACGGTGTTGAGAAACGCATGGATAAGAATCAGGCTAAAATTGCGGCCGATATCTTAAAGGAAATACGAACCCGCTTGCGTTTTATGCTGGACGTAGGTTTGGACTATCTGGCGTTGAACCGTTCATCTATCTCGTTGTCGGGTGGTGAGAGCCAGCGTATCAGGCTGGCAACCCAGATAGGATCACAACTGGTGAATGTTTTATATATTCTCGACGAACCAAGTATTGGGTTGCACCAGCGCGATAATGTCAGACTTATAAACTCGTTGAAAGAGCTGCGCGATATTGGTAACTCGGTTATTGTGGTCGAACACGATCGGGATATGATGCTCGATGCCGACTATATTGTAGACATCGGCCCTAAAGCCGGTCGACATGGCGGGGAGGTGGTCTTTTCCGGAACTCCGAAAGAGATGCTGAAAAAGGACACGCTTACTTCGCGCTACTTGAAGGGTGATTTACAGATTGAAGTGCCTAAGGACAAGCGTCCTGGAAATGGAAAGTTTCTGACTTTAAGGGGGGCATCTGGCAACAATCTGAAAAATGTGGATGTTACATTCCCGCTTGGTAAGTTAATATGTGTTTCTGGTGTGTCGGGTAGCGGAAAGTCTACTCTTATCAACGACACTCTGCAACCTATTCTCAGCCAAAAGTTCTATAGGTCTTTGCAAGACCCGCTCCCTTATAGAGAGATAGAGGGTATTGAGAATATCGATAAAGTGATAAATGTTGACCAAAGTCCTATCGGACGAACTCCGCGGTCGAATCCGGCCACCTATACTGGATTGTTTGGCGACATAAGAAACTTGTTCGTTGCCCTTCCCGACTCGAAAATGCGTGGTTATAAAGCGGGGCGTTTCTCGTTCAATATAAAGGGAGGCCGTTGTGAGGCTTGCGGGGGAAGTGGTTACAGAACCGTTGAAATGAATTTCCTGCCTGACGTGTATGTGCCTTGCGAACTCTGCCATGGCAAACGCTATAACCGTGAGACTCTGGAAGTACGTTATAAGGGAAAGTCTATTGCCGATGTGTTGGATTTGACAATTAACCAGGCTGTAGAGTTTTTTGAAAATATACCGCTTATTTATGCGAAGGTGAAAACTATGCAGGAAATAGGACTGGGGTATATCAAGTTGGGACAGCCGTCAACCACTTTGTCGGGTGGTGAGAGCCAGCGTATTAAACTGGCAACCGAACTGATGAAGAAGGATACCGGACGCACTCTGTATATTCTTGACGAGCCAACCACGGGTTTGCACTTCGAGGATATACGTATTTTGCTGAATGTGCTAAACAAACTGGTCGACAAAGGGAATACCGTTATTGTTATAGAGCATAACCTCGATGTCATTAAGTCGGCCGACTATGTCATTGATGTTGGTCCTGACGGCGGTCGTAATGGCGGACAGATTATGGGCGTTGGCTGCCCTGAGGAACTGGCTGCTATTCCGCAAAGCAGTACAGGCCGGTTCTTGAAGGACGAACTGGCGAGAAGCCGCTATTATATTCGTGGCGGAGCCGCAAGTGGAGAAAAGGAAAACAAGTGATATAAGATGGGTGGTTTATTAAATAGGTTGAAGGAGTTAAGGGACCGTTATTTCGGTGTGTCGGTCGCATACGCTTTCCGTATCCAGTGGGCCTATAAGGATTTTCTGCGTTGCAAATTTCCGTTTGTGATGCGTCTCTATATCCGTGACTACCGAAAACGGTTGGAGGATGCTTATGCACGGACTGCCCAAAAGGAGGGCCCGATAGAGGTCGCCTTTTTCCTGACAATTCCGGGTATGTGGAAGAGCGATTACCTTTTCCGCCTAATGAGGGAGTCGGGAAAATATCATCCTTATGTGGTAGTTTATCCCTACAGTGTGTATAAGGATTTCAATGAGGAAGAGGGATGGAAGACGGTGAACCGCACGCGTGCGTTTATCGAGGCGAAGGGCTTTGAATGCAGGGTGCCTTACGATGCGGAGACAAAAACTTGGCTTGACGTAAACAAGGAATATAATCCGGATGTGGTGATTTTCTCTACGCCATATAAGGATATGCCCAAGCAGTACTACCTCTACAATTTCCGTGACAAGGTGACTTGCTATATCCCTTATGGCTACAGTGTGCTTAACATTTTCAACCTCAACTACAATCTGCCGTTCCATAATCTGGTGGGTGTGCATTTTGTAGAAACAGAAATGCACCAGCAGATAGCGGCGGCAAATTCCACAAACAAGGCCATCAATACGGAAGTCGTTGGATATCCTGGTGTGGAGGTGTTCTTAGACAAGGATTACCAACCAAAAAATGTGTGGAAACCCCAAACTGTTGTGAAAAAGAAGGTGATTTGGGCCCCGCACCACACCATTGGCGACACTTTTAACTTATCGAGTTTCCTCGATTACTGTGATTTTATGCTCGAACTGGCGGAAAAGTATTCTTCGGAAGTACAATTTTTGTTCAAACCCCACCAGTTGCTAAAATTCAAACTGATGGCTCTTTGGGGCGAAAAAGAAACCAACGACTACTACGAACGTTGGAACAGTTTGGATAATACCCAGTTGGAAGAGGGTTCGTATATTGACCCGTTCATTACTTCCGATGCAATGATACACGATTGTGGCTCATTTACTTCGGAATATCTGCATACCAAACATCCTGTCATGTATTTGGTGAAAGATGTAGAAATGGAGAACCGTTTCAGTCCGTTCGGGAAGAAATGCTTCAACTTGCATTACCATGGACATAATAGGGAGGAAATTGAACGCTTTATTGCTGAGGTGGTTATCGGAGAAAACGATCCGAAGCGTGCGGAACGTGAAACTTTCTTCGAAACTTATCTGGGATTGCGTGACGGAATGACTCCTTCTGAGCGAATTATGCAGTTCTTTGACAAAAAATTTAATCGCAATTAACGAAATAACAAATTAATATGCCTAAGGTTTCAATTGTGTTGCCGGTTTATAATGTGGCACAGTACATTGGCAAGTGTACCGAATCGCTGCTGAATCAGACGCTCGACGATTTGGAGGTCTTTTTTGTTGACGACCACGGACCTGACAACAGCATGCAGATTGCCAAACAGCTTGTTCAGGGGCATCGGCGTGCAGCCGAATTCCATTTTATTGAAACTCCCCAGAACATGGGGGCTGGTATGGCGCGCAATTTTGCCATTGAGAAATGTACGGGCGAATATATCGCCTTTGTGGATAGCGACGACTGGATTGAGCCCACTATGTTTGAAGATTTATACAATCGGGCTAAACAATTTGATGCTGATATCTGTTATGGACAAGGCTCTCAAGATTTTTCAGACGGGCGGCCAAGCAATTTGCTGAAGAATCCGGATATTGCCGAAGGTCCCATTTCGCACCAAGACCGTGCCTTCTTCCTAGCGAATTATGTGTCTTATTTTTGGACGTTCATCTATAAACGCAGTCTGATTATAGACAAAAACATACGTTACCCTGAGGAACGTTGCGCCGACGATAGCTTTTTTGTGGCTTGTGCGTTGTTCACTGCGAAAACGGCGGCACATGTCAATAAGGTGTTCTATCATTACCTGATTCGTGAAAATTCGGTGGTGACGACCAAGAATCCGACGAAATACCTGAAGCGCCTCACCGTGTTCAAGAAGTTGCTCGCCTATGCGAAAGAACAAGGGGTGTACGAAGAGTTTAAACCAGAAATAGACTTCTTGTATGTGAAAAAGGGTTATCTGGTGTCTTCTTTCAACTATATTGTGAATGTGGAAACTCCGACAACCACCGAGTTGAAACGCATTCGGCAGGAGGTTGAGGCTGAAGTGCCAGGTTATAGGGACAACGCCTACTTGCGGAAGAGCCTTTCTACACGGTGTACCGACTGGCTTTTGGGGTGTCTCCCAAAACTAGCCCTCAAAATAGTGCCAGTTTATGTAAGAAAGTCGGGCGTTTTAGTCTGAAAACCTGTCTCGATTTTTTTTGCTTTCTTTTTGAATGTGAAAACGAAAAATAGGTTTCATTTTCTTTCCAGTCTTTAGTTTTATACGACAGATTGATTATCTTTGTAGAGTTGAACAAGACCAAAAGAATATGGAACACCACGAATTAGACAGACTTGATGAAAAAATCTTAAAATTGATTTCGGCCAATGCTCGAATTCCTTTTTTGGAGGTCGCGCGTATGTGCAATGTATCTGGCGCGGCTATTCATCAACGCATACAGAAACTGCAGCAACAGGGCGTTATCAAGGGCTCGGAGTTTATTATCGACGCTGCGAAAATCGGTTATAACACATGTGCGTTTATGGGTATTTTCCTAAAAGACGCAAATTTGTTCAAGTCGGTAGTCGACGAGTTGTATAAGATTCCCGAGGTCGTAGAGTGTCATTATACCACTGGACGCTTTGCGATGTTCATCAAGGTGTATGCGAAGAGTAACCAAGATTTTCTCCGCATCATTCACGACAAGTTACAACCTATCCAAGGTATTTCGAGTACCGAAACAATCGTTTCGTTAAGCGATGCCTTCCAACGTCAAATTCCAATTGACGGCATAGAGGTCTCAGACGATGGCGAGGACGGCGGCGATATGCCTATCGACCCATCTCTTTTGTCGAACAGCTATTAGAAGGACTGCTGTCTCCAGAGTCGGCCTCCATTCATATTCCCCACTCTTATAGTCTTTTTTAGGAAGGGCTATAAAGGTGGGTTAACCTATGTAAAAATAAAAGCGAATGCAGGCCTTTTTTTTATTCTTATATCGTTTCTTTCTCAGCCGCAAGTGGCTGTTGCTTGCTTTTGTAGTCGGCTTGTTTGCCGTGTTTGGAGTGTTAGCTTCCAAAATCAGTTATGAAGAAGATATTTTGCGTTTTGTTCCTTCTACAGCCAGTACTAAAAATGTGGGGGTTGTCTTCAGTCATCTGAAGGTGAAGGACAAAATAGCAGTGATATTCTCTCCGGAGGATTCTTCTGAAAGAGAACAGCTGGTGGCGGTCGCCGATGAGTTTGCTGCTGAACTTGAAGCTCGTTTGGGGCGTACCCATATAGAAAAGATAACTTTTGATGTTGGCTCTGACCATGCAGCCTCTTTCCCCGAATTCGTTTACAGCCATCTGCCGCTTTACCTCGATACGGCAGACTATCGGCGTATCGATACGCTGCTTAAGCCTGCAGCCGTGCAGGCACAGCTCGAAAACGATGCCTACCAGTTGATGCTTCCTACCGGGGTCTTTATGAAGGACTTTATTTTGCGTGACCCGCTAGGTATGGGAAATCGTTCGCTGTCGTGTTTGGAAGAACTGCGGGTTGACGGTAGTTATCAGGTGATAGATGGACATTTGGCTACGGCCGACGGACGTTTGTTGCTGTTTATCGCACCGCGTTTCCCTGCAAATAATACGGTCGAGAATGGTGTGTTGGTCGATACGCTGGAATCGATGATTGGAAGATATGCAGTTAGCTATCCTTCTTGTACAGTCGATTTTTATGGTGGACCCGTTATCTCCGTTTATAATGCCCGCCAGATACGCACCGATATGATGACAACTATGGGCTTTGCTTTATTGGTTATTGCTGTTGTCATATTCTTTGCGTTCAAAAACAAACTTTCTATCATCTACATAATGCTGCCTGTGGCTTTCGGAGCCATGTTTGCGTTAGCCGTCTTGTATTTCTTGCGTGGAAATCTTTCTATAATAGCGGTGGGAGCCGGTTCTGCCATTCTGGGCGTTTTGCTCAGTTACTCAATACATGTGGTAGCACATTACGAGAATTGCGACAGTATGGAGCAGCTGATAACAGAAATGTGGCAGCCTCTGACGATTGGTAGTTTTACTACAATTGGAGCGTTCTTCAGCCTGACGTTTACCAAGTCTGATGTTTTGCAAGATTTTGGCTGGTTCGCCTCGTTGTCGATAGTCGGCGCAACTATATTCTGTTTGGTGTTTCTACCTCATCTGTTACCATACGGAAACGGGAAATTTCATTCTGACGGTACCCCCCTTTTACTGCGGTGGGTAGAACGTTTTACATCTATTGACTACAGCCGGAAAAAAATACTGGTTGGGTTTATTGTAGTGGCATCTGTTGCCGGTATGGTGCTTTGCGACAGGGTCACCTTCTCTTCCGATATGAATGCCTTAGGGTATCAGCCTGCAAAATTCGACCGGGCACAGCAGTTGCTTGATTCAACCTTCCAGCGAGATGGTAAATCGGTGTATTTTATCGCTGTTGCTGAAAATGCGGATGATGCGATAGCTGGTTATCGAAAAATGAGCAATACGCTCGACAGTTTGCAGTTATCGGGGAATATACGGACATATTCTTCTGCCCGTTCTTTATTGCTGGATTCGGCTACCCAGGCACGGCGTTTATCGTTGTGGAGCTCTTTTTGGACAAAAGAAAGGATTGCACTGGTCTGTAAGGAACTCGAAGCAAAAGGAAAAAACTACGGGTTTACAGCAGAAGCATTCGCTCCTTTTAGACAGTTGTTGGCGGAAGACTACCATATTGTTGATTTTTCAAAAGAGGAGGTGCTTGGTGATTTCCTGACCTCGGAAGAGGACTTGTCGATGGCTATAGCACAAGTGTCGTTGACAGAAGATCAAAAGGCAGACGCGTATGCGGCATTCGAAAACAGGAGCGAGGTGGTTATACTCGACAAGCCACATTTCATGTCTCAGTTTGTGGATGCTACTACCGATGATTTTAATTTCGTGCTGTTGGTGTCTTCTCTTATTGTCTTTATCGCTTTATTGGTATCGTATGGCCGTTTTGAACTGGCTTTGATGTCCTTTCTGCCAATGGCGTTAAGTTGGTTCATTATATTGGGAGTGATGGCATTATTGGGATTGCAGTTCAATATTGTCAGCGTTATCATCTCGACATTTATCTTTGGAACGGGCGACGACTTCAGTATCTTCATAACCGATGGGCTGCTTTCGGAGTATAGGACGGGAAAAACAATGTTGACCGAACATAAGACGGCTATTGCTTTTTCTGCGTTTACCACAGTGGTGGGTATGGGCGCGTTGTTCTTTGCAAAACACCCGTCGTTGCTGAGCGTAGCGCAGACCTCGGTGATAGGTATGGTAGCCGTCGTCTTGATTGCCTATACCATCCAACCGTTGTTGTGGCGTTTCTTCGTGACTAGTAGAACCAGTAGGGGTAAGGCCCCTTGGACGCTTGCGCGTGTGTTTACCATGTTCCCGCTGGTTCTGTTCGCATTCTTGTCGATTTTGCTGGTTTTGTTGACCCCTCTGTTCTATATTCTGCCGTTTAAAAAGAAATTCCATTGGTTCCGTTTGCTAGTTATGTGGGGATGCCGTCTGGTGCTGGCTTGTCGTATAAACAAATGCGAATATAGGAATGAATCTGGCTTCAATTTCGAACGTCCGGTTATGGTTATTGCCAACCACCAGTCTATTGTCGATATGTTACAACTGATGGCCTATACTACTAAATTAGTGCCAATAGTAAAGGCTGGGGTGAAAAGCAACTTCCTGATAGGACCGATTAACTATTTTTACCAGTCGTGCAGTACTTCTGAAGGCTACGAGAATATGGTAGAACCTTTGCGCCAGAGGGTTCGTGACGGATACTCCATTCTTGTCTTCCCTGAAGGACACCGGTGTGATGAAAAACAGCAACTAGGACATTTTTACGATGGCGCCTTCTATCTGGCTGAAAAACTAGATTTAGACATATTGCCAATCATTATGCTTGGCAACGGATGCTGTGTGGCTAAGGGAGATATGTTCTTTGTGTGCCCTACCGACAGTGTGTTTACGGTAATGCCTGTTATAAGAAAGGATGATGCGTCGTGGGGAGCTACTTACCGTGAACGGAGAAAGTCTATCCATAAATGGTTTAAAGCGGAATATGATCGGAGAAAGGCTTGCTTTGTGAATACCGGAAACCGGTATTATGTGAACCTCTTGTTCCAAAACTATATATACAAAGGTCCCGTTACTGAATGGTATATGCGCGTTAAGGTCCGCATGGAGAACAACTACAAACAGTTTAATGAAATGATTCCCAAGTGTGCCAGAATTACCGATATAGGTTGTGGTTATGGCTTCCTTGACTATATGCTGATGTTTATGTCGCGTGACCGTTATGTGACGGGTATCGATTACGACGAGGAGAAAATTGCTGTGGCCAACCACTGTTTCTCGAAAAATGAGCGGATTAACTTCTTGTCGTGTAATGCTATTGACGCGGAGTTGCCTGCTTCTGACGTGTTCTTGATGAACGATATGCTGCACTATATGCCTTACGAAAAACAGCAGGCGCTGATAGAACACTGTATGCAGAACTTGCAACCCGGGGGATGCATCATTATACGCGACGGAAACTCTTCGAATGAAAAGGGGCAGAAAGTAACGAAATGGACAGAAATACTGTCAACCCGTATTTTCCGCTTTAATAAGACGGTCGGAAAACTGTATTTCACTTCGTTTGAACGTATCTCGGCGATTGCTGAACAAAACGGCTTCCGCGTAGTCAGTCATTTTGCTAACGACGACACAACTTCGAACGAGATTTATGTGCTGAAGAAAAAGGCATGAAAATGGCGCACTTTTTGTATCTTGTTAGAAAATGTAAAAAGTTGCATGATATGAGGAAACTGTTGAAACTTTATTTCTTGTTAACATTGACCGCTGTAGCAGCAAGTGCCCAAACGACGGACAGCGTCCAAGTCGCTGTCCAGCCTTCTCGGTTAGAGAAGAAGACGGTGGTCGACATCAGTTTTGAAACGCTCGATAGCATCAGGAAACATCCGAACGCTCTCTATGCCTCGAAAGTGATGCGCGACAACGGGTTTAAAATGGTTTATGGACGCGATGTGAAGCAGAGGGGTTGGAAGAAGTACTATTTGCACGAGGCGGCTTTCTCGAACACGGCGAGTTACGACGAACGGCGCGATGCGTGGAAAACACCCAAAAACCAGCCATTCTCGTATATCCGTATTATTTACGATGGCTACAGTAAGCGTCTATACCACTACCAGGTGAAGTTCTCGACACGCACCGCCTACCAGTTGTTCCATAAAGATGCGATAGCTAACGGATTTATTTACAAGTCGAAAAAGCTCGACAAGGTAGATATGGGGGTAGAGTGCACCTATTACAATGCGTCGACCAACTGTTATATGGTGTTCGGAGAGTATGAAGGAGAGCAATTCCTGGTGGATTTATGGTATGGCGGAGACGGATTGACAAGATAAAAAGACTACAACTTTTGCCTTTTTTATTTGCTTTCCTCTAATGTTTCGTTATATTTGTAGTATTAATAACTTTAAAACTTAATTAGAATATGTCTTACAGAATTGCAGAAATTGAAGGTGTCGGAGAAAAATATGCAGAAAAGTTAATTGCTGTCGGCATCAAGACGGTTGAAGACCTTTTGGAACAGTGTGCTAAGAAGTCGGGCCGTGCTAAATTGGCGGAAGAAACCGGCATTAGCGAAAAGTTAATCCTGACATGGACCAACCATGCTGACCTGATGCGCATTAATGGCATTGGAGGCCAGTTTGCCGAACTGTTGGAGGCTGCCGGTGTCGATACCATTAAAGAATTCCGTAACCGTGTGGCTGCTAACCTACAGCCAAAACTGGAAGAGGTGAACGAGCAGAAACATATCTGTGGCCGTGTTCCTGCCTTGTCTGAAGTGGAGAGGATGATTGCGCAGGCTAAAGAATTGGAGCCAAAGGTTTCGTACTGACCTGTAAAACATAAAAAACAACTGAATAGCGGAGGGTGTGCTTTGAAGGCGCATCCTCTTTTTTTGTTCTGTTAGCAAGCAGAGACGGGTATGGCTTTGCAAAATCGGTCGTAATCTCCTATCTTTGTGAACTTATAGAAAGAAGATAAAACAAACATCATTATGCAATACTATAGCACAAACGGACAAACACCGGAAGTATCGTTGCAAGAAGCCGTAGTAAAAGGGCTTGCTGCCGATAAGGGGTTGTTTATGCCAAAGCAGATAAAACGTCTGCCTGAAAGTTTTTTTGACAACATCCAAAACCTTTCTTTTCAAGAAATTGCGTTTGAAGTGGCGAAAGCGTTCTTTGGCGAAGATGTGGAAGAGGCAGCTCTGAAACAGATTGTTTACGATACGCTTAGCTTCGATGTCCCTTTGGTGAATGTAAACGATAACATCTATAGCCTGGAACTGTTCCATGGCCCAACTTTGGCGTTTAAAGATGTTGGCGCACGCTTTATGTCGCGTCTGTTGGGTTATTTTATCCGCAAACAGGGTCAAAAGCAGGTGAATGTGTTGGTCGCAACTTCGGGCGATACCGGCAGTGCGGTCGCAAACGGATTTTTGGGCGTTGAGGGCATTCATGTCTATGTGTTATATCCGAAAGGCAAGGTTAGCAAAATACAGGAATGTCAGTTCACAACTTTGGGCCAAAACATTACAGCGCTGGAAATAGACGGCGTGTTCGACGATTGTCAGGCTTTGGTTAAGTCTGCGTTTATGGATGCCGACCTGAACAAGCACATGAATCTGACCAGTGCAAACTCTATTAATGTAGCGCGTTTCCTTCCGCAGGCATTCTATTACTTCTATGCTTATGCACAACTGAAGAAGATGGGTAAGGACAAGAATGTGGTCATCTGCGTTCCTAGTGGCAACTTTGGCAACATAACGGCCGGATTGTTCGGTAAACGGATGGGATTGCCTGTTTCGCGTTTTATAGCTGCTAATAACCGCAACGACATCTTCTACCAATACTTATTGACTGGAGAGTATAATCCGCGCCCTTCTGTTCAAACCATTGCCAATGCAATGGATGTTGGTGCTCCAAGCAATTTTGCCCGTATTCTTGACCTTTACAAAAATTCTCATAAAGACATTTGTGGCGATATTTCGGGATGTACGTACAATGACGACCAGATTCGTTCCACCATTAAGCAGGTGTTCGACAACTACAAGTATTTGCTCGATCCTCATGGGGCCGTAGGCTATCAGGCTGTTGCCGATGGCTTGAAGCCGGAAGAGGTGGGTGTTTTCCTGGAAACAGCTCATCCTGCAAAGTTTAAGGATACTGTTGAGCCTATTGTCGGCCCAATAGAGATACCTGCAAAATTGCAGGCCTTTATGCGTGGTGAGAAGAAGAGCATAGAACTGCCTAAAGATTTTTCTGCATTCAAACAGTATCTGTTAAACGAATAACGGTATCTGCTTATGGGAAACTACCAGTACAAGACCGAGGGTGTTTGCTCTCAGATGATCCGCTTTAACATCGACGAGGAGGGCAATTTGCACAATGTGGAGTTCTTTGGTGGCTGTAATGGCAATCTGAAGGCTATAGGGCGTTTGGTTGAAGGCAAGAATGCGGAAGAGATTGCCAACACGTTGAAAGGAAATACGTGCGGACCGCGACCAACAAGTTGCGCCGACCAATTGGCTCATGCTGTTTTTTCTGCCCTTGAGAAGGAAAAGGAAAAAACAGCCGGACAGACGGAATAATTGGGTATCTATAATAATGCGAGAGAGGACAGGATTACCTGTCCTCTCTCGCTTTTATAGGTTAGCCTAGGCTAGTCTTCTATTTTCAGCGTCTGCACTTTCTCAAGCCGTTCCCTGAGGGCTTCGGCTTGCTGCATCCTGATTTGTAATGTCATCTTGCAGTCTAAATCGAACGACTGGCTGAGTATGGCGGGTTTCATGTCCTTCGTAATCCGCATCACATCGTTCAGGTAGAGGTAGTCGAACTGAATGTTGAATATCGCATCAATGGTACGCTCTTCAACCTCGCAGTGGAGTAGTGCGTCCTCGCTTGCCACTTTGTAGGCGTTTATAAGTCCGCTTGTGCCGAGTTTGATGCCTCCAAAATAGCGTACCACAACAAGTAGAACGTTGACTAGGTCTTGGCTCTGAAGGCAGCCCAACATGGGGCGCCCCGCCGTACCGCTTGGCTCTCCGTCGTCGTTGCCCCGGAATTCAATCTTGGCCGGATTGATTCTGTAGGCATAACAAACATGTCGGGCGTCGTGATACTCTTTCTTTTTGGCGTCTACAAGGGCCTTTACCTCATCGGCAGAAGCCACCGGGTAGGCGAAAGCAATGAAGTGGCTGCCTTTCTCTTTATAAAGGCCTTCGCCGGCTGCTTTAATGGTCTTGTAGGTGTCGGTTGCCATATAGCGGTTTATTTGTTTCTGCGGAAACTTCTGCTGTGGTGTCCGGCATTCTGGTAGAAACGGTCGTTGTTGTCGAACCTTCTTTCTTCCCGCTCCTTATAGCGGTCTCTCTTCCCTTTGTATTCTCCTCCTCTGGAATTGTCGTGGCCGAATTTCCTTGAACCGGTGGCTTCGGCAATGGCAATGTCATCGTAGGTGTCTTTAAATGCCTCCATAATACGTGGTGCGTCGTCTTTAAACACATCGAAGAACGAATAGCGCCCGGTTATTTCAATGCCGTGAACCTCAATGTCGCGGTCGTTGGTGGCATCGTTGATGAGCCCAAGCACGTTCTTCGGACCGAATTGGTCGTCGCGTCCACGGTTGATTTTCAAACGGATGCGTTCGCCGCCTCTGCGTCGTCCGCTACCGCTACGCTCGCCTCTTTCGCCTCGTTTGCGCTCGTCGCGGTCAGGAACATTAAGGTCAACCGAACCGTCGTAGTATTTAAGGAACCGGTTGAACTCCATAGCCACGAAATGGCGGATGAAGGTGTCCTGGTCCATTTTTCGTGTTTCCTCGGCAATAAGGTGGGCAAAAGGGGCAATCTGCTCTTCGTTCACCTCTACGTTGCGTAGGCGTTCGAAAAGGGCGGCCAGCTGTATTTTGCAGACTTCCGGACCTGTAGGCACCATCCCTTTCTCAAACTTTTTGTTGATGATGCGTTCAATATCGCGGATGCGTCCCCTCTCGCGAGGCTGTATAATTGCAATCGAGACACCCGTGTTGTTGGCACGGCCGGTACGTCCGCTTCGGTGGGTGTAACTCTCGATGTCGTCGGGCAGGTTGTAGTTGATGACATGGGTCAGGTTGCTGACGTCCAGACCACGCGCTGCGACATCGGTTGCGACCAGAATTTGGAGTGTGCGGTCGCGGAAACGCTGCATCACATAGTCGCGCTGTGCCTGGGTGAGGTCGCCATGGAGGGCGTCTGCGTTGTAGCCATCGCGCATCAGCAGATCCGACACATCTTTAGTCTCTTGTCGGGTCCGGCAGAAGATGATGGAATAGATGTCGGGATTCATGTCGACAATGCGTTTCAGTGCGGCGTAACGGTCTTTGGTTTGCACCACATAGTAAATGTGCTTGACGTTTTCCGAACCCGAATTCTTTTTGCCGACAGCCAATTCAGTGCTGTCTTTCATGTATTTTTTCGCAATGTTGGCAATCTCCTTAGGCATGGTGGCCGAGAAAAGGAGGGTGCGCCGCTCTTCTGGAGTTTCTTCCAAGATGCGTTCAATGTCGTCCTTGAAGCCCATGTTCAGCATTTCGTCGGCTTCGTCAAGGATGAGGGTCTTCATCCCGCTCAAGTCCACTTTGTTGCGGTCTATCAGGTCGATGAGGCGGCCGGGAGTGGCAACCAGCACCTGTGGTTGTACGTCAAGCTGGCGGAATTGGTTTACGATGCTTTCCCCACCGTATACGGCCACAACCTTCATTCCCTTCATGTATTTTGAGAAGTTTTTCAGGTCGCTAGCAATCTGAATGCAGAGTTCGCGTGTAGGCGAGAGCACGAGTGTTTGAATCTGGTGTTTGCTTTCATCGGTAAGGTGTAGGGTAGGGAGGCCGAAAGCGGCAGTCTTCCCGGTTCCAGTCTGGGCAAGAGCGACCAAATCGCTGGTCTCGTCTTGGTTTAAAAGGAAGGGGATGGTTTTTTCTTGGATAGGCATAGCTTCGCTAAAGCCCAAGTCTTTTACGGCGTGCAGCAATTCTTCGCGCAGGCCGAGTTCTTCAAATGTTGCCATTGTGTAATTGTTATTTGGATAATGTAACAGCGTGTACCTATCTCAATGCCGATTCTCGTCATCACAAATCCAAAAACCCTTAGCCAATGACCAAATGAAAATGTAGTAACAAAAATTCAAAATAGGGGGAATCTTTATTGCCCCAATAAGTTCCATAATCGTCTACGGAACATTCCCCGCACACTAAAAAGGCGCGCTGTCGTCAAAAATTATGCAAAGGTACGAGAAATAGTTTTAGAAAACAAGTTGAGATTTGTGTGAACCGTTATTTTTATGCAAATCTGTTAAATACCTTAATGTGTGAGCCCGATTCTAATGGAACTAGAGGGCTGGTGCTGGAGTCCTTGTTACAGCAATAAGTCTGCAAGACAGAAAATTATACATTTTTTTGTTGTTGTTCGTTGTTTATGTATATTTGAAAATCAATTAATATAGCCCAAGCTTATTAATTGAAACAAGGAAATTTGTCGAAATAACGGATGAACTCACGGTCCAACCTAACTGTGAATTCACTATTGATGTTAAATCAGACAATATCATTAACTGTAATGACTAACGCATATGATAAAAAGAATT
>DGTD01000044.1 GCA_002396385.1 Bacteroidales bacterium UBA4345 | reverse complement strand
GAAGGACCCGTTGGTGTAGAAGGGCTTAAAATCCCCTTACATATTCTTTCAACAAAAACCTTTTGTTCATCTTTAGATAATATACCTCTTATTAATTGTTCTAAAACCTGACTTTCAGTTCCCCCTGTAGCTGCTTGAGCTGTAGCTCCAAAAAACGCAGTACCAAACTTATATGCAATGTTTTTAGACAATTTATCTAAAGCTGTAGGATCTTTCTTCATTATGTCTCTAATTTTAATTTCAATCTTCGGACTAACAAAGAGATCTTTTAAAACATTAAAAACTGTGGAAAACCCATTCTCACATAAACACTTAGAAATAGGCTCAGTAGGATCGTTTAAAAACGCACAATTAATAAAATCAATTGCTCCACTAGCGATATTATCAACAAAATCATTATCTCCTTTGCACTTACTTTTCACACATGTAAATGTATTCACTCCAAAAGTCCTTATATAACCACAAACAGACTCTGTAGTTTCTTTATCCCCCCAAAATAACAAGGCGCAATTTTTGTCGAAAGGATGAACTGGAGCTTTTTCTCCAGTAATTTCCTCAATTATTTTATCCGTCACTCCCTCAAAAACTGTATTTCCAATAGCCTTCAACCCACAAATTCCCAAAGCCTTACCAGGTTGAGCGACCGTATTTTTCATACATTTTAAAACATCAAATAAACCCTCTGCATCTTCAGTATCATCCAAGAAAGACAAATGAATAAGTTGACCATTTTCTACACCTACCCACTGATAATACTTGGTCAGATAACGTTCGCTAACATTAGAATCCATGTCAGGATAATCCATTATATTTTCTGGCAAATCACCTTCACCGACCCCATTATAGTCAAACACATGCTGAATATCATAGAGTCCATGACACAACTCATGAGCAATGGTATTAGCATCTAATTTCACGTCATTGTTTTCACCAACAATTATATAACCCACGCTTTTATTTAGAGGCATATAACCCTGTAAACCTAATTTTTGAGCAGTTGGGATTAAAAACAAACAAGCGTCGTAATCTGAAAAATCAGAAGCAAATTGAGTATATCGCTGACGTATATACTTCATTTCATCCGTTTCCTTACTAAAATGTTTTGCGCCATCAGCAGTATTAATACCATCCATCAGTATTAATTCCAATTCTGGTTCATTGTCAGCAGTAAACGCATTTCCTTTGGTAAACTCAAACGTCTTGCCTAAAGGCGCAAACATCTTATTGACCTCATTTTGCATTTGCTCTATGTTCAACGTCATTTCATTAAGCACAGGTGCAAGCAAAATCTTCTTAGTTTGGTGCGACATACTGTAGATATTCACCACACCCACCGTTTTTTCGTCGTCAGGACACTGACCATTTACTTTTTCAGCCTTTTTACGGGCATAAATCTTCAACGAGGTGTTCTTTTTACCTCCATAGATTTTAAGTTTCACCTTGTTCCCGTAGGTCTCTTTGTCGAGTTTTACCGCATTACCATCGGCAGCATAGCAATAGAAGTCAATATCCTCAAGCTTTAATGTAGATTCCGACTGTCTCTTGTCGCCAATTTCAGCAGTAATCCATCTTACCTCACCCTCAACCATAGAAATCCATGCAATAGGGTAAGTAGAATACTGCCACTCGTAACTCTTCTTCACCAATTCGGCAGTAAACGGAGACGGAGATTTGTCAATATAAGGATCGTACTTTTCACCGTTCAAACCTTTCTCAACATCGAAGACTATCACACCGTCTTCATTATCCAAACCACTTGACGGCAAATCACAAGTTTCATCAGGTTTCATTACCTTACCAACTTTCTCAGGGTTTCCCTCTGAATCTACAGCATAGAGTTCTCCATTATAAATGATGGTTTGGTTCTTATAGTTCTTAGCCTCGTCTAAACTATTAACTTCTGTACCTAGATTTTCTTGTTGTTTTGCCTTATCCGCACCCTGTTTTTTACCGGCAAAATCATTCAGATTTATCACCAGGTTATCAACATCGTTATGCACAACCCTTACCTCTCCTTTACACAAGTAACGGTCAGAATTGATATAGATGTTATCGAACTTCACATTCAAGCCCAGTTTGTTTTTTAACAAAGTGCACGATACGATACCTTCACCAGAGAACGAATTATCGGACCCTTTATTTGTAATTTTGGTTACAGTTATAATCTCACCGCTGGTTGTTCCATAGAAATAGTCTTTAACATCCAGCGTCTCCAACAAGTTGTCACACGCCATTAGTTCCAGATTGGCCTCACAGTTATCCGAGCCCATCTTTATCTCTGCTAATTTGAACTTATATTCGTCACTTTTGGGGGAGAGTATTTCCGGCTCATTTTCCTTGTTACAATTGGTTGCGCCAATCACGTAACAAGCATATTCCTTACCAGGTTCCAAGTTTTTCAGCACAGTAGAAAGTGAACTTAATCCATCTATTACCGCTTTTTCTGCCGACGCGTCAGTCAAGTCTGTTCGGTAATAGTAGACGTAGTACTTGCAGAAGTCACCTTTTTCCGGTTTCCAAAAGGCCTCGGCACTCTTTTCCTCCTGGTTAACATCCACCTTCTCAAGGACGACTTTCAGTTTATCGTCGGTCTTTTTCACTTTGGTGTTATCGAAAATCTCTTCCTTCGCAGGACATTCTCCATAAGTAAAACAATTCTTGTTACTAACACCTTTGTTTTTAAAGGCATAATAACCATCTTTTTCTCCTGTTATATTGTTCCCCTTGGCAATCACATACCAACAATACTCTTTCCCTTTCTGAAAATTAGCAGAAAGAGGTACATAACGGAAAGTATTGTTATAAACTTTATCGCTATAGACAGGCATCATCATCTTGTTTTCCGCAGTTATTTCAGAAAACATGTTAGCAGCAAGGTTAGTACTATTACTTTTCTCGGTCAGCACAAACTCATATACTTTGTTCGATGGTCCGTAGGCAATCGGATCCATCCACTGGAACTGTACACCATTATCATACAAACCTATAGCCTTATTGACTCCACATGCTCCATCTTCAGGGTAAACAGCGACAGGAGCTTCTGCCTGATTCAGATAGCAGAACATACTAAATGGTTCACTTAATGGGACGTTCTTCTTATAAAAATCAAATACTTGGAAGACAAACTCATAAGCACCTTCAGGCAAACAGTATCCGTTTTTCGCATAATCGCCTTTCGAACGTACACCCGTATTATTGGCTTCTGGTGTAAACAAAAGGCTCACATAATTTCTTAAATCGTTAATAACATTAGCGTTAGACAATTCGATTGGGTACGGAGTAGCACTCTCTAATACAACAGTATTACCAGTCTTGACCTTTACCGATAAACTAAAGCGCAAACTATTATCGTATTTGCTCATATCCCTCAATATGGCTTTTACCTGCACACGGTTCGCACCCGAGTTGAAATAATCGCCCAAACAATTGGTATAAGGCGGCAACATAACCGCATTGAGTTGGATAGGATAGACCGTAGATTGGGCCTGTAAGTGGCCCGTGGTTAAAAGCAATACGGCAGTGATGATGAACTTAAGAAAGGTTTTCATATGAATTGTCTATCTATAAAGAATTCGAAATTTATTAAAAATTGACAGAATAACTGAGGGTTGCCAAAAACTCGAAGTCGTTTCGTGTTTTGCTGTTGGTCTCTAACCAGTTGGTGAGTCCAACATTACCGTTAACGGCGTGGTTACCGAACTTTTGGTCGATCTGCTTCAGCGAATAAGTGAAACCCGCATTGCTGTTGAGCAAAGAACTGTAACGCTTGCCATTCAAGTCGTTTACGTTATAGGCCACACCGGCTGTTACGTTTAACTGTCCGCTCTTATTGTGCCAGCCTCCGTTCAAGCCTGGCCCCCAGAAGAGGTTTTCCATCTGGGAGGCGTCGGCGTAGTTCATACTGACAGAAGCGCCCCAATTGACGCGCCGTTTAACAAAATTTTGAGAAAAATTGAGCGATGAACTCCAGACACGCTGTTTGGCAAACGATACATCTCCCTTTTCCTGGTTTCCAAACTGGTAGCTGGCAGTGCCGGCCACACCTTGTGTACGAATAGTATCGCCCCAATTGTAACCCAGCATACCCGTCAGATTCTGGTTAACCTGGTAAAAATTGAGGGTGTCGAGTTGGTCGACATAATAGGGGTAAGCCTGTTTCTTATATTTGGTATAATTGGAAAAGTTGGAATATGAAAGCGAAGACGTCCAATGCTTACCATCGCTAAAAGCACCCGTCACCGACCCAACAACCCTACGGTTGTCATTGGCTTTGAGGTTGTTGAGGTTGTTGAACTCAAACCCCAACTTACCACTCACATTCAACTTTCCACCCAAAAACTTCACATAAGGCGCCAAGGTATAGTCTTCCTTGTCGTCGGTAAAATAGTAACCACCCAATGTCTGGTAGTAAGGGGCTATACGCTCATAACAGAACGAGAGTCCCCAAACCGGTCCGGCATAACCCACAGAAGCATTCAGCGCATCCACAAAACGGTCGTTGCCCTTCCGGCCAAACAACTTGTCGGCGAAAGTAGAGCCTTCGGCAGGTGCACCCTCTGCAGTTCGAATATCGGTATTATAGAGCGAAAAAGCATACTCGGCCTGCACAAAGAAATATTTGAACAACGCCTGACGAATATATGCGCTGATTGCCGTGTTCTCTTTGGGATGCAGGTCAGCCTCGGCAGGCACATCGTATTTCAACGAGTTCACGTCGTCCTCGGCATGAAAGAAAGTAGCGTTAACCGAAGTTGAAGCGCCCGTCCACCCCACCTTGGCGGCATACCCCATCCGCTTGTACGACACATCGTCGATATTCTTTTCAAGCGGATCGTACTCAATCGCCTTCAGGAAACGCCCGTACATAGCCCCCACGTACCAATTTTTTGGAGTCAGTTCCACACCCACACCCCGGAAGTCGTGACCAGCCAATGTGTAGGGAGAGAAGGTCATACTGGTGCTACCCAAATACAGTTTCACCCATTTGTATTGCGGTGCAATTTGGAAGCGGTTAAACGGCTGGGTATATTCCTTACTGGTATTGCTTAGTGCAAAACTAAATGGAAGGTCAATACCGATGTAGTTGAGGTTGAGAGTACCACAAAGCGTGTACACATAAGGGTCACGCTTGATCAGGCTGTCGCTTCCTTGATAAAAAGTGTTGTTGAAGCTGAGTCCGCCACTCGCCGTCAAACCTTTTTTGAAGTCAATAGCGTCAGGTGTAATTTCCACCGCCTTCAGCTGTACTTGAATCAGTAACAAGAAAGACGCTAATACTATATATGCTTTTTTCATTTCCAATCCTTGTTACTTCACCAAAATTTTAACTGCTGCCGTATTCGTTTCTGTTGTCACTTTCACAATGCTTGTTTCTGTAAGACCGCTGATTTCAAATTCATAAATGTAATCAGTATTGCCATCATCTTTCGCAACAGTTTCGTGTTTAGAATAAGAAGAAATCCTCTTATTTTGTAACTTCCTGCCATCGAGAGAAAACACCGAATACTCGAAATCATTATCTTCATTACTTAAAGTAACCTTCAAAGTACATTTACCATCTTTTGCAATTGGATTAGGGAAAGCATCGACAGTAATAATATCTTTATAATGAGCATCAGGGAATGGTTCTTCTCCCTTTAAGTTAAGAACCAAAGGATTATGTTCGGTTACAATATCGCAACCGCCTACATATGCCACTACCCTAACCATAAAGTTGAGATGGTAATCAGTCTTATTCCCAATCAAATCCTTCAAATTAACTTCTTTACCAGCCGGAGTTTGAAATTTCACAAAAGTCATACGACGTTGAGCGTCGTCTGACACCAACTTGTCGAAGTAGGTATGGATAGGCTCCAACGTTTTGTTATCATCTGCCAAATATTCGTTGTAATCTTCCTTTGCTTTTTCTGGAATACCCCAAGAAGTGGTATAGGTACCAAAAAGAGTTTTCTTTACGCCACAATCTCCACCTCCATCATAAGAGCATTCCTTAACGCCATAAGTATATAGCTCTTTTGGTTGCATAATGCCCTCGAATTTTCCTTCACCTTCAGCATCCATTACAATAATAACTTTCATACTATCGTAAATAGCTTCTTCGTGAACCATACTGTAATCCGTTGGGTCGACAACAACCAAAACATCACCATAATTATGCCATGTGCTGATAAACTGTTCTTGCACAACTTTATCCCAAGCCCAAATTTCTGAGAGAGTTGTAGGTTCAACGCTCTTCATTTCACATCCGTTGGCATCTTTTACCCACATATAATGATCGGCTCCTCTACCTGCTGGTATGTGATCCCCTGTGTGATATTCATTCACGTAATATTCTTCATAGGCATCAGGAGTCTGCAACTCCACACCCTCATACGTCTTTGGTTTCTTACCTGTAGAAGGAATAAATACAGCTGAGAAATCAGAGGCAGTAGCCTCGTTCATTCTGTACTCATAAGGAGGAACACCGCCAGTAGTAGATTTTGCGAATATCCTACCTGAACCGTCAGGACATATCACAGAAGCACCGGCTTCCAGTTTCAATTTAGTTGGTTGGTAAACATCAAATTCAATTGAGGTTACACACTCTTGTTCATCCGTAACCGTAAGAATGTGCTTTTTATTCTTTTGTTCATCTTCCCAGTTGACAGTACCGAGCAAATTGTCTACACGGAAAGCATAGTTAACCAAGCTATACTCATGCTTTAATTCAGAGACCTTTTTAGAAATTTCAGTGAATGGAGCATTCTTGCCTAAAGTAGCCACAGCTTCTTTATAAAGTGCCTCACCATCGTAATACTTCCTCAGATCTTCGAACAGCGACTTATCGCTTAGAAGTTTATTTACTGATATGTTTTTCTTATCAGTAATATAATCGTAGCTTTCACCGCCAAACTCGTCTTTTATCGGTATTGCCGTTGTGGTAATCATCTGCAATTGAGGATGTGTTTTCGCCAAATCCTCACCATCAAGTTTTATGCTTGTGTATCTGTCATTACCACCAAACAAACTGAAAGTAAGGGCACCAGTATTGTCTCCATTACATTTAACAGGATCTGTACCAGCCTCAGCCAATGAAGTAGGAAGGCCAGATGACTTATATACATATTCATCAAAAGCAGTACAGCCATCTTCCATGGTCACCAACACTCCAATTGTACCAGAAGGTATGCCAGAAAGGCCGAAGCCTGTCTTGGAAATCCATGAGTTCCCCACCTTATCCTTGTAGTTAATAGTCGATGCAGCTGCATTTCGTTTTTCAAGGCAATTTTCGAAATGGTCGCAGTCTTTATACAAGCTTTCATCACATTTATGGACATGAACCGACTTGCCCTCATTCACTTGCAATCCGCCGTTTTTATCGTCAACAGAACAGTAAGGATAATATACACAATGAGTTCTGTGACCGATATACAAGGCGTACGACTTAGCATCGTTTGAAGGATACAAAATTTCTAGTTTGTTGTCGCTAGCTGGATCACAGACATCAACATGCGGAACTGCGTTAAGTACGTGCTTAGCCTTAACATCTATCACATGCTTCCATTTGGCGATACATCCCATAGTATCCATAACAGAAACCTCGTAATGGCCAGGTTTCAGCATCTTAGAAGTATAATCAATATGCTGTTTCCCATTCTCAATATACTTTTCAGTTTTCGAATCGGCAACATAATCAATGCTAGCCATACCTGAACCCGAAACATCATAATCGTCTTTTACTTCCTCATCCAGATTTACCACATTGTAATAATATGGGTAATAACCACCTGTGCAAGTAAACTTTATGCGGCGGTCTTCCGCATTACATTCTGGGTCAGCCCCCATCGGATATATTGCTTCAGTAACACGCAATCCGTCTTCCGGACCCTTTACCTCAATAGAATCCTTATACTGACAACCATAAATGTCGTTGACGGTCACATAATACATATCAGCTGGCAGCATATTGAAACCAATCCAGTCTGAAACGGCATATTCGTAACCACCATCCTTATAGAATTTACTAAGCGGATTCCGCATGTTAGTTCCACGCTTTTTAATACTATCTTGCATTAACTTGTAAAGTTCGTCCTGTGGCATGCTCTTCGCTTCAAGAGAGACACTTTCCACATCATAAAATACATATGACAGGAAATTCTTTCTATTTTGGAATACAGTTTTCTGTTCTACTGGATTTTTAAAGATGACCTCACCAAAGTTTTGACCTTCAGTTCTTTCTACTTTACTTTGTTTAAATTCATCCATGAACTGATATTTGATGGTAACATCTTTACTACTACGTGTTGGCACAAGGTTTATTACACCATAGTTTTCGCTGAAGCACAACACATCTTGTTTCGCTAAATTCAAGTTTACATAAGGTCGTTGTACCTCAACTGTTGCATGGACGTCGTCGCCCTGACATTTTTTTGTTGCATCTTCATAGAAGATATGGTACTTACCATCAGGCAGACCGCTATCCTCATCAGTCAGAACATAGTCTGTTCCCTCAGCCTTTTTGTGTCCCATATTACCCGAGCCAGGAGTGAAGCCATAGAGTCGGTAGGTGTTTTCCGCCTTTAACTCTTCGGTCGTGAAATCCCAGTCTTCGTCGCTACTTCCTACTGGAATATATTTAATCAGAATACGCTTGTTCATAGGCACACCACCCTCATAATGGAAGTCAACGTAAGCTTTGTCGTAGCCGCACTTCAAGTCGGTGTTACTGCTTGCCAAAACTTTAAGCGAAGGCTCTTTAAGCGGATCGATTTCAAACTTTTTAAGAACGGTGTTATGGCAATAGTCCGTCCACGAGATGATATATCTGCCTGCGTCCAAATGGTCCGAACTCCAATAAGCGGAATCGCCACTCACAGGATAAGCATCTGTATTTTTAGCCTCCAATTCATAATCTCCCTTATCAACATTGAATTTATTCAACTCCCACGTACAGTTACCTTCACTCCATCCATGCACTTCGATGGCAGGATTTCCATTCATCTTAGAGTAACAAGTACTTTGGATGACCGTATCCCAGATGAGCTCAAACGGATGCGGAATAGCTTTGATAGAGATGTCTTGAATCTTGCGTGGCTCCAAACCGGCATCGCACTTCCCAACTGCCTGAACCAGGTACAATTCGTAGTTACCAGGGGCTAGGTCTTTGAACTTGAACTGGAGTTCCTCGCCATGCTTGTTTTCTGTATCCACTATAACATCCGGATTGTCCACATTTTTCAGTCTTAACTTCATGTCGTATGTGGTCTTAGGGCCAGAATAGTCCACCCGAAGTTCGGCATTGTCTATACCGTAACAGCGTTGGTGAATCAGTGTGTCAATTGTCACTTTTGCTTCAGCCAGCGCACTCTCGTCTAACGGCATGGCCTCCAAGTCGGTGTAAACACTGCATTGCTCGTCTACTTTGGCAATCATACCCTTTAAAATGACGTTGGTAGGCAATTCAAAAGTGCAAATTCCATATTGTGTCCACTCGTCTTGCAAAGGAAGGTACTCTTTACCAGACTCATCAACAGCAGTATAGTTGGTTCCCAAGGTAGATCCATTGTCAATCGAGGCAAAAACCAGAGATTGCTTAGTATCGCCACATATCACATCCCTGTTCTTAGCCTTCATCGTATGGCTTGGCTTGATGGTCAGGCCATCATCGTATACCGCCTTACAATCGGTCTTGTCGGTGACAGTCACTACATAGGTGCCATCGGTCAGCAGCTGGCTGTTGAACGACTTTTTCTCGGTAGCCTCTGTAGTTTGTACGGTAGCGTCGCCCTTTGTAATGCTATACACATATGGTGCCGTTCCTCCCTTGGCAGTCACCTTGAAGATGCGTTTCTCGACATCGCACTTGGCAGCCTCGGCATCGAAGTCGACATCAACGGTCAAACGGCCGTTCTTTGCCGAGAAGTCGGTGAAGTTGTTTTCATTCGACTCTTCACGCCCGCAAAGGTCGGTTGTAACAAGCGTGTAAACGCCCGCACCTTGTCCCTTTAACTCGAAATAGGCCTTGCCGTCTTTCACCTCTGGCTTGAAATCTTTTAGACCGATGTTCCCATCTTTCAGCACAGCGGCGCTGTCTTCAATATCCCACGGCCACGCTACAAAGGTAAATCTCCCATCGGTACGTCCCTCACAAGAGTAGGCTTTGCTGTTAACCGTGTCTATGGTAAGCGGTGCCACATAGTCGGCTTTGATATCGGCTGTTTTCGTGTATTTGTAGCCACAGGCATCCCACATAGTGAACACGTTTTCTCCTTCTGGAAGCGTCCACAAGTCGAAAGCGGTGGCTCCGTTAGGCAGTTTGTCGCCACAGTGGGTGTGCTTTTTCAATTCTGCATCGGTTTGTCCCGCACGTTTGATGGTCCAAGTGTAGACATCAGGTGCCCACCCCATCATTTCCAAGTGCATACGGCCCTTTCCAATGTTTTCGCACTTGTTGTCTTCCGAGAAATAATTGTCCTCCAAGAAACGTGGCTCCTCCAACGGCTTGAATTCAACTTCCTTTTCCAGAAGAACGCCGTTGTTCATTTCGCAGCCGTTGATTCCGAGCAACTGAACCTTCACCTCGTAGGCACCAGTAGGCAGTTCGGTATAGGCGAGTGTGCCCTCGTTGGCGTCGGCATACGCCTCGTACGTCTTCTTGGTTTCAGCCTCTGTCTTTTCGGTAACAAGCAGACGGAGTTTGGCCACTTCGGTATCAAAACCTGAATAGCTTACACTTACACCCGCATTGTTTTTTCCATAACAGGTCTGTTCTATGTTCGCCAAAGTTCCTAATTTAACGTTAAGTTTCTCCGACTTGATGGTCAAATCTTCTCCGTATACGGCCTTACAATCTGTCTTATCGGTTACACTGACAGTGTATTTTCCTTCGCCCAGCAGTTTGCTGCCGTACGATGTGGCATCAATCGCCTCTGAAGTTTCAACCGCAGTGCCGTTCTTTTCTATAGAGAAGATATATGGAGCGGTCCCGCCAGTGGCAGTCGCTTTAATTACCCGTTTGCCTATTTCGCATTCCTCAGCATCTTCGTCAAATACGGCCTTAACGGTCAGCATACCGTTCTGTGCAGAGAAGGCGGTGAAGTCGAATGGTTCGGAATCAACAGTACGCTCGCAGGCATCTTTTGTTGCAAGCTGGTAAATGCCCGCACCCTGTCCTTTCAGTTCGAAATAAGCCTTGCCGTCGGCCTTGATAACAGGTCTAAAGTCTTTCAGAGCTGTATCACCATCCAGTATCACAGACGCCTGATAAGGGATATCCCAGTGTGAAGCCACGAAAGTCACGCTTCCATCTGTACGGTCGGCACAAGAGATAGGCGTACAGTCTCCCATTTTTATTTTAACTGGACCAACATAGGCGGCTTTGATGTTCTCAACTTTCTTGTATATCGTATCGCAGGCATCCCACATGGTGAATATGGTCTTGCCTTCCGGCAGCGACCAAAGGTCGAAAGTGGTTGCTCCGTTAAGTTTTTCGCCGCAATGGGTGTATTCGGCTGGCTTACCCTGATCGAACGAGCGTTGCAGGCTCCAAGTGTAGATGCCGTCCTTCCAACCATTCATTTCCAAGTGCATACGGCCTTTGGCCATTCCCTCGCACTGGTTGTGGGCAACGCCGTAGCGGTCTTCCAGGAACTCTGGTTTCTCGAGGACAGCGATTGAAATAGCTTTGGCAACGTCAAACGACTGTCCACTAACCTCGCACCCCTCAATGCTGAGCCCTAACTGCACATTGTAAGCGCCAGGCGCAAGATTAGATATGAGCAAACATTTCTGTTCTGGGTCAAATACACTTGGCAACTTGTCGCCTTTGTCATTGACGGCATAAGCCACCACCTGCATTTTACCTTTATAGCCAGAATAAGTCACTTTAATGCTGCCATTGTCCTTGCCATAGCAAGTTTGGTCAACAGCAGAGGCTTTTGCAGTTACACCTTCAAACTGATTGCCAGTAAGGTCATAATCAGACAACGCAGCGACAGTGTAGCACCCGGTTTCCTTAACCCTGGCGTCAGTTACCACCCCTTTGCAATCGAAACTGCTCTTGTCGGCATCTTCGGCAAAGTCGATGTCGCTCCACTTACCACCAATTTTCACCGAAACACCTTCAATCAAGCCATCGTAGTTCAGTTCCACATGAGAGTTTTCGCCACACACCAGACGGGTACCCGTCAAAGAGTGGGAAGCAGAGAACGTGCGTTCAACCGACGCTTCACAACCCTCGCTAGTGACAGCAGCCAGCTTGTAGGTGCCATAGTCCAGCTTGCCGCTGGTGTAAGTCTTGTCGGCAACCTCTTTCTGTTTGTCATCAATCACCTTTTCCCCTTCACCAGTTACTTGGTAGAGTGTATAAGAGTATGTTGACCCAGTTTCGCGTCCAGTTACAGTAGCAGAAATCTTGCGGCTGTCTTCGTTGCATTCAGCATCGCTTGCCGCTTCGGCCAAAGAGAGTCCAAACTTAGAATCCTTGCCGAGTTCGTCGAGGTCAACTACAACTGTCGGATAGGTCGTTCCACAGAGGTCTGTAACATCAACATTATATTTGCCGCCTGGTAAATGATAGGAGAAGAGTGAAATATAAGTACCCTTCGTGGTTTTGGAAACTTCCAATTCCTTGCCAGTTTCGGCATTGGTTATCGAACACTTGTCTCCGGTATTCCAATTCGTTACATTAATATCGAAATAAGCGTCAGACTTGCCTTCACAACTAACACCACCGCTGTTGTCTACAACCTTCATGGTTTTCTTGATGGATTCCAGCACTGTAAAACTTTTAGAAAAAGGATTACCACATTGGTCCACCAAGCTAAAGACATAGTCACCGGCAGTAAGTCCTTTAAAGACAAATTCACCTTCTTCTGTAGTTGGAACAGTAGCGTCTACTTTTGAGGTTATATCCACGTCATCCTTTGTCAACGTCCAAGTATATAGTTTCTTGTTATAATTAGTCACCTCAATTTCCCGAGAAAGAGTTGTCCCTTCGCAACGGATGACTGTCACGTCACTCACATCTAACAAAGTCGGTTTTTCCACTTTGCCAATCGTCACCTTCCCGATAGTGGTGGCGTTCTCGCCTGGCGTGTTACAGCCCTCAGCGCCAAAATCATATTTTACGGTATATTCGCCAGGCGCAAGATTTTCAATCATCACAGAGCCTTCAGTCTCACTAAAGTACGTATTGTGAGGTTTTCCGTCAGAACCGATAGCCGAGACAACCAGTACGTCTTTATCATTGTTTCCCGAATATTTAAGTTTGACACGGCCATTGTTTTCGCCATAACAGGTTTCGTTCGACGGGGTAAGCCAAGTATTCAGTTCAGGAATAGGTTTCGTCCAGAACCTGATACCACCCAACTCTTTCGCCTTACAGCCGTTGCCATCTTCCACCACAGCCGAATAGGTAGTCATAAGTTTCATGCCGCCCACGGTTACCGTGTTTTTACCGGCGAACGACTCTTTTTTGAACACATTCCCGTTAATGTCGCGGATTGTTACAGAGTAGTCTCCCACACCACCCTTCGCATCGAATGTTGCACTACCGCCAATTTCGGCACAGTAGGCGTCTTTAAAGTCGCATTTCGCATCTACGGTGTCGGGTGCAGTAATAACGATGGTGGTGTCAGCTTGGTCGGAACACATTTTTGCAGTGGTTCCATAAACAAAACGGTAAGAACCAGGAGTAAGGCCAGTCGCCTTAACGGTTCTGTTCTTCTCGGTAAATTCAAGTCCCTTAATATCGTAGGAAGATGCTTTACCACATAGTTCGAGTTCGCCACCCACAAGGGTTATCTCGATGCTACCGTCGGTAGAATTGTAACAAGACAACTCAGTTTTTGAAGACTTCGATACAACAAACGCAGGTTTCTCAATCGGATCAATTGTAATAGGCGTTATCGTTTTGTTGCCACACAAATCTTCCAAGACGAAAGAATAAGAGCCACCCGACAAGCCAGAATAGTTGAATACGACAGAATCGACATATCTAACCCCATTATACAGGTCTTCTACAGCGTTATCAGTGGGTTTCAAATGATAGTCTACAAGTGCGTTTACACTCCACAGTTCTTTCTCTCCTTTGTAGAAGTAAGCCTTGCAACCATCTAACCAGTTTCCTATCTTGAGTTGGACGGAACCATTTCCAGTTTGTGAATAGCAATATGGTTTTGATATTTTTATAGACGACTTGTTAACGGCAAACACGCCTTTCGAGCATTCAAACTCGTATGCGCCTACACAGGTTTCTTTCAAACGGGTAACACCACGTTGGTCGGTAGCTACCTCTTTTTCCCAACGAATTGCTTTCCCATCACTCAATCGATCGTTCAACAATTTGATAGTAGGCGTATAACCACCATTATAAGCGAGAACTGGGACATAGTCATCCCCTTCTTTTTTTACGTCTAAGATGTTTTTGCATTCGGCCAACACATCATAAGTCTTATTTTTCCAAGTATTATTATAGCCTCCAAAGTTATATTTAAGACCTCCATTCCCACCTATCTCAATAATGTCATCACCAGGCACATCAAATAAATTATAATAGAAACTTATATTTCTTCCATACATCTTATTCATGCTTTTTGAGACATTCATGTGTCCCAAAGCATCTACAATAGCAAAAGTATTATTTTGTAACAAACACCATTTTTTAGAGGCAAAGTACAAATAATGATTGTTCTCTGTATCATTCTCCCATTCAGTATTGGCACGGTCGCGAAGTAAGAACGTGTTATTAATAATGCGAACAGAAGCTGTATCATAATAAGAGTCTACCCTGATGGCCGTGGTATAAGGCTGTTCGTCGAATGTGCAGTTTTCAATAACTGCTACCGGGTCAGATCCTATAAAGATGCTGTAGTCGGAATAGTTGCTCTTGGCTTTGTTCTTCGTAAAATAAGAGTTACTTATGCGCAGATTCTGGGCGCAACCGATGTTGACCGGATTGTAACACTCGTAGAAGTTACAACTGTCAATTACAATGTTGTCAGCCTTCAACTCTAATCCTGTATTAAGGAAGTCGAGGTTGTGGAACTCTGCTGTTTGTTTCCCGTCTCCACAGTCATAATTATACATGTACGAGAACATGATTTTAGAATCAGTAGGATTGGCACTAGGCTTTAACACGGTATGGTTGTTTACAGGGTCACTGACCGCACCTTCTTTTGCTTTAGCCGGGTAACCGCCAATCACTTTAATGCCGTTTTTCAACCAGATAGGAGAGGATACTGTTCTTTCGTATTCGCCCGCTGCCACATAGAAGGTGGTGCCTTCTTTCGCAAGCGGCAGAGCATCGAAGAAATCATCCTCGCTCATAGCGTCATCCCAAGATGTGCCGTTACCAGTGCCGTCTTTCTTGACATAGATACTTAAATTGGACTCACATGATATGTTGCTGAAATCAGAGGTATGGTCTACAGGATACAGGTTGGTAGCCATAAAGCAAGGATATCTGGAGTTTACCTTATTCTTTGATACCTCAAATGTAAAGGACCCATCATTCTTTCCTGTCAAAGCACTTCCTATGTATTTAATCGTGTCATTGTTTTCTTCGTTCAGATACAATTCTACTGTAGTATTATCTCGAGCTGTTCCTTGAACCACATAATTGTTATCAATTAAATGTATAGAATTCAGAATAGGAGTTTCTGTCAACACCTTACTATAAATAGAATAATTTTCTATATCAGGAGATGATTTTATTAATGTATTTTGAGAAAATAAACATGCGTCTTTATAGGAACCATTGAAATTTATAATGCTATTATTCTTTGATATAAAGAATGTGTCATTTGTAATTTCAACACCTGGTAAAATTAGCATATATGCTCCTGCTGAATTTGAATTGAACGTACAATTTTCAATTATACCTAAAGACAGCTGACTATTACCTAAAAAACCATAATCTGTATAATTGCCAGAGAAAGAACAACCTTTTATTACGCCAATTTCATTTGGCCAACTTTTTGTTTGTTGTATCCAATACTTACCATTCTCACCATTTTCAAATCTCGAGTTTACAAGAGAATCAGCATCTATTGTGTAGATCCCGACTTCGCAGTTTTTAAATGTGCATTTTTTAACAAATTTACATTTTGATTTTGAACCATCTGTTGATGCTTCTCCGCGGATACCATATTTTGCTCCTTCAAAATAACAATCTTCAAGTAATTCTATATTTTGACATCGTATACAATTTGTTACAAAAGTTTCGTAAAATTTGCAATTCTTTATAGTATTACACGAGCCATTAAACGAACTTGTCAAATATGCGTCATTAAATCTACAATTAGAGACTAAATTAGTTGTACCAAAAACTTGTAGGCTTACGTTGTTGTTAAATTTAGCTTCGAATAGGTTATCGGTTACAAGTGATACTTTGTCGGAATTGGTATTAAGAATACCGTCAATAAAATTGCAGCCACTCACTTCTTTAATAGTATGGCCACTTATACTCTTATCTCCATTTATATATAACCCTACTCCTTTAAAAGAGCAGTTTTTTATATAGTCAACAGTTAAAGTTTTTGTATTATTCGTTAATGTTATTCTTCTTTCTGTAAAAGATTCTTTTTTTATTGAATTATAGTTTTCTTGCTCAAATCTTATAGATTCTATACTGAAGTTTCCGATATTATTAATACTAATACTAAATATGTCATTGTATGGTACTATTACATTATTTTTACCTACAAGTCTTAATTCATCAATGTCGTTAATCTTTATAATATTTTCTAAAAAAATAGTATCTTTTGTTGATAAATCAAACTTTATCGTCCACGATCCACCTTTTTCATTAACTGTATTAATAGCATCTTGGAACGAGTCAGGTCCCGAACTATTAGTATTGGATACGGTATAGGTCTTCATCTGCGCATCAGCGCTTACAGCGACCAACAAAACAACAATAAAAGCAAGTAATCTTTTAAAGAATTTAAATGTAAGCATAAACAGTGTGGGAAATTTTTCCCTGCATTAAATTTTTATAAAAATATGGAATGCAAAAACAGATGCAATTTTCATATTACTGATATACGTCTTTTATAAAAATAGGCAAAATGTTTTTACAAAACACATAACTACAGCGCAAATTTAATACAACTCCTAATTTTTTCCAAACTTTCTAAGAAAACAATATGCGTTTTTTGTTTTTTCTTTTGATTATCAGTATCATAGATTATTCACATCCAGTTCGTGGCACATATACATTTTTCGGTGTCTTCCGCTCTTGAGGAAGGTTGACAAGGTACTGCCTTCCAGGCAGGGAGTGGACGAGGGCCTCCCTATCCGAGGGCGTTGCCCCCGGTTATTAAGATACCGTCTTCCAGACGGGTGCGACATTGACGTCTGGAAGACGATAACGGTAAAGTATGCGCCACACTCCCCACACTTTCTATTTATGGGAATAAAACAATGAAAACTCCTAAAACTTACTGCCAACACAGTTGGCTTGTTTTCCTTGTTTTAGGGGTTTTATTTAAATTGACACGAATGGGTGGCATAATTCTTTAACCCACGCTTTCTATTTATGGGAATAAAACGATGAAAACAGCTAAAACTTGCTGCCAACACAGTTGGCTTGTTTTACGTGTTTTAGGGGTTTTATTTAAATTGACACGAATGGGTGGCATAATTCTTTAACCCACACTTTCTATTTATTGGGAATAAAATGAAAACATCTAAAACTTGCTGCCAACACAGTTGGCCGGTTTTACTTGTTTTAGGGGTTTTATTTAAATTGTCACGAATGGGAGGCATAATTCTTTAACCCACACTTTCTATTTATGGGAATAAAACAATGAAAGCATCTAAAACTTACTGCCAACACAGTTGGCTTGTTTTACGTGTTTTAGGGGTTTTATTTAAATTGTCACGACTGGGAGGCATAATTCTTTAACCCACGCTTTCGAGGTATGGGAATAAAACAATGAAAACATCTAAAACTTACTGCCAACACAGTTGGCTTGTTTTACGTGTTTTAGGGGTTTTATTTAAATTGACACGAATGGGAGGCATATTAGGCCTTTACACTCGCTTTCAACTTATGGGAATAAAACAATGAAAACATCTAAAACTTACTGCCAACACAGTTGGCTTGTTTTACGTGTTTTAGGGGTTTTATTTAAATTGTCACGAATGGGTGGCATAATTCTTTAACCCACGCTTTCTATTTATGGGAATAAAACGATGAAAACAGCTAAAACTTGCTGCCAACACAGTTGGCTTGTTTTACGTGTTTTAGGGGTTTTATTAAATTCTAAGGGGACTTGACCTTAAACTGCCAAGTTTAGAATTATTCCTTTATTTACGGACAAACGGGTACCGACAAACAAATCGGAACCCGTTTATTTTTGTTTTTAGCAGACCGCTACAACTTGTTATAAAAGAGAATTACTTGACAATTTCAATCGGGTTATTTGTCAACACTCCGTTTAACTTGTACCACCGGTTGCAGTTCATTAATTCTTCATTATGGTCAGAGCAATGGTAGGTAATAACATCCTTAGAGCCATCTTTCCAAGTAATAGTGAGATTTTCGTGCATATCGGCATCACCATTAAGTTCGCCAAAGTAAAGCATGTTCTTGCCAGAAATATTTTTGATGCTTAAACCCTCAAAAACAGCAGGCAAAGCCTTTAGAGAACTTTTCTTGGCATTTTCCTTTGGAATTCCGCCATTCAGCGCATAAGTCTTACCCTGGAAGGTAGCAGTAACGCCACTTGCAATATAACGCTCAACATCAGTAGAGTCTAACAAGTCATTTCCCTGGGCATCATGCACCGAAATACAAATACCAACTGGAGACCAATCAACAATCTTTAGGTCATCTTCTTCAGAGTCACAAGCACCCATAAACATACCTGAGAAACAAACAGCCGTCGATAGAAAGGCAAGTTTCATTAGATTCATTTTCATTTCTTTTTAATTTTAATTAAGTAAAACAATTTGATAATTTATCTATTTCAAGAATTTGCACAAATATATAAAAATCCACACACTTTCGTACGTTCAACTAAAAAAAATAGTCAAAAACGCATAAACGTAAGTCCACCATTGCTTTGCACGTCAAAAATACCTATTCCATTCTGCCCCACTTCATCTCCTCACCATTTCTATCATATTCCTTTCGCTTTCCAGTTGGTGGTTCAATAAGAGTGATGCGGACAACAGCCGTCCGACCGTTACTACGGGCCACAGAATCCTCGAAAGCATCCATATGCTGAGGCAGGAAACGCACACAGATAGCTCGCAACGCCTCAACCTTCTCGGCAACGTCAGTCACCATTTCCGCTTTCCCAACGGCCATAGCCGAACGGTATTCCAAAGTGAAACTGCCGTCCTTAGGTCCGACAGTAGGCTTACAGCGTGAAACTGCGGACAAGTGAACAACCGGATTAGCCGCAATGCAATCTAACTTGTCGCCATCGGGCGCACAATGGAAGTAGAACGTCTTATCGTCGGTCGCCACCAGGTTCAGGGGCACCCCATAAGGAGTTCCATCGGGTTTGGAAAAACAAACCGTAACAAAAGGAGCTTTAGCAAACACCTCAAGCGCAAAAGAGGCATCCATCTCCCGACTTTTCTTTCTCATTGCCTTAATTATATAAGTATACCATTGGTATGATCAATTTCGTGCTGTATGATTTGGGCGGTAAAGCCCGAGAACTTCTCACGTTTACGAACAAAATCCCGGTCCAAATACACCACCTCAATTTCGTTGTAACGCACCGTTTTCTTGGAGCCGGGCACCGACAGGCAGGTTTCCTCGGCAAAATACGGCCCCACCTTCTTCACAATGACAGGGTTAACCATAGCCAACTGTTTCTTGCCCTTACAGAAAACTATTATACTCTTGTTTACACCAATCATATTAGCCGCCATACCCACACAGCTGTCGAGGTGGGTCCGCAACGTGTCGAGCAGGTCGTCAATAACCTGCTCGTCGTTTTCAGTAGCGCGTTCTGCTTTCTGAGAGAGGAAAGCAAGGTCGTGATTCAGTTCTTGTACCATGGTCCGATTATTTAGCGGCATAAAGTTACAAAAGAATTTTCAGAACAGGCTCCCAACACCCAGCAACAAACAGCCATCACCAAAAATGGTGATAGCACCACCGACAAATCATCATTTTTTAGGATTTTTCAGTTATCCACAGCTACCTAATTTTGCGTGATTAAGATACAGGATAAAGAAGAGAGATGAAAAATACAATAAACACAATGGCACTGCTATGTTTAGGGGCAGTGTACGCAACAGCACAAGAGCCGCAACAGGCATACGATTCGCTGTTGAAACGGATTGAGCGTTTGGAAAGTGCCCAAAATACTTTTCAAACGAAAGAGAAGGACACGGTGGTGATAGTCAAAGAGGTAAGAATAACCGAAGAGGCCACCAACAATCAAGAGGAAGAACAGGAATCGAGGGCGGAAAAAGCCCACTACGACGGCGACCCCTCGTTCAAGAAATACCGCATCGGCAGCTATGGTGAAATGCTGGTACGCCACAAAGACTACAGCTACAACCGCTGGGGGGGAACAGGCACGTACAGAATGGACCGCTCGGAAATATCAATACCCCGCTTCACACTGGGCGGTGACTACAAATTCAGCCGTTGGTTCCAACTCGGAGCCGAAATTGAGTTTGAGGCTGGCGGCGTGGGCACCGAATGGGAGCAGGAAACCGGCTCAGGCGCAGAAAACGGAGAGTTGGAAAGTGAATGGGAAAAAGGCGGCGAAGTGGCCTTGGAACAATTCCATATCACTATTCCCTTCCTTCGCCAGTTAAACTTGAGGATGGGTCACATTGTTCTACCGGTCGGCATTACAAATGCCCAACACGAGCCCGTCTTCTTTTTCGGCACAAGCCGTCCGGAAGGAGAAACCTACATACTGCCGTCGACCTGGCACGAAACCGGTATCGAATTCTACGGGACACTCGGACACCGGTACAGCACATTCAGCTACTGTGCGCAACTGGTGAACGGACTGACCGTAGACGGTTTCGACAAGTACAAGTTTCTGGGCGGAGCCAAACAAGGGCTTTTCGAGCAAGACGTGTTCTCAAGTCCGGCTCTTGTCGGGCGCCTCAATTATGAGGGAGTTCCGGGTTTAAGGCTGGGAGGCAGTTTCTATTGGTGCGACAACGCCGGAAAGAACTCCAACTTCCCCCACTATTACAGCACCTTCAAAGTACCCGTACACATTTTCAGCGGCGATGTGCAATACATAAACCGTTGGGTAACCGTCAGGGCAAACGCCGTGCACGGCAGCATTGGCAATACGGTCAAACTCACCCGCTCGACATTGGGACGCACAAGCGCCGCCTATGGCGGGAATACACCTGTCGCCAAATATGCGGTGAGTTACGGCGGAGAGGTTGGCTTCAACGTAGGGAACCTGTTCCGCACGCCGAAACCCCTGAAAATTTATCCGTTCGCCCGCTACGAGTACTACAATCCGCAAGAGAAACTAGACGACGGGTGGATAGGGGAAGTGGAAGATCCACGGTGCCAGGTAGCCGCATGGACATTCGGCATCAACTGGTATGCCCTGCCCTACCTTATCATTAAAGGAGACTGGACCACGCGCCACATAGGCACCCACAGCGCATTTGACTGGAAGACCGACTACAACTCGGAAAACGATTTCTCGCTCGGGGTTGCCTACATCGCATGGTTCAGCAAGAAATAACGTATATCAAACTAATAAACAGAAATAAGATGAAGAAGAGATTCAAGTATGCAATCGCACTGACAATGGGAGTTGCGATGACATCGGGCATGATGACCTCGTGCGACGATGATGACGACGACCAACAGACCAACGGGCTCGATGCCGCCACCATCATCAGCAGCATTGACGCCAACGACACACTGCAATACAACAGCAAGAACAAAAAGAACTGGAACGCCTACATGAAGGTGGTTGCCAACTATCTGAAGAACGATGCCGCCACCCTCTACAGCGACTGGACAGAAAGTTACGAGAAAGGCGACGCTTACGCAGAAACCTTTAAGAATGCGGGTAAAAGCGGCTATACAGAAACATTCTCGTCGGCCCTGAACGCTACCGAGCAGATTGTTGCCGGTTGCTCAGACATTGCAAACGAGGTGGGCGAAGCCAAGATTGGCGACCCGCTGAACCTTTGGCAGTCTGGCAAATATGCCGAGGCCCTCTATGCCGTTGAGTCGTGGTACAGTTGGCACAGCCGCGTCGACTACAGTAACAACATCGAGAGTGTTAAAAACGCCTATTACGGCAGTCTGAACGGCAAAGTGGCAGCCAACTCCATCAGCGGACAGTTGGCAAAAATAGACGAGAAACTCGACAAAAAGGTTAAGAATGCCATCCAGAACGCTATTGACAAGATTTTGGCTATTCCACAGCCATTCCGCAACCACATCGCATCGGCGGAAGCGCTTGCCGCACAAGACGCCTGTGCCGAATTGAAGGACATTCTAGACAAAGACTTGACGCCAGCCCTGTCGAAATTCTCAGAAACGACCTGCGAGGCCATCAACAAAAATTATGTTGAAAAGGTGGTTGTTCCTACCTACAAGAGCCTGAAGGAAGCCAACGAAGACCTCTACAACAGTGTAGTAGACTTTACAAAAGCACCAAGCAACGCAGGATTCGAAACCCTGTGCGAGAAGTGGGTTGCCAGCCGTACCTACTGGGAAAAGAGCGAGGCCTTCTTGTTCGGTCCGGTAGCCGACATGGGTATTGACCCTAACATGGACAGCTGGCCGCTTGACCAGAAAGCCATCAGGGGAATTCTGAACAACGGCGACTTCAAAGGCTTGAACTGGAGCGGCGAATTTGACGAAGACAGCGAAGAGATTGCCGCAGCACAGAGCATCCGCGGCTTCCACACCTTGGAATACCTCATCTATAAGGCAGGCAAGGCTCGTACCGTAAAATAAACGGAAAGAACAAAAAACTTTTTGGGAAAGACTGTTGGAAAACGGCCTTTCCCATTGGTGTATATAAGAATCAGGACTAAAAAAGCATACAAATGAGACAAAAAGCACACGACTATTTCTTCCTTTTAGGCTTGACAGTGGTCTCTGCGTCATGCAGCAAAGAAGGAATAACCGAGGAATTTGTGGAAGTACGCGACGGTTATGCCCTATCGGCCGGCACCTCGACCATCTATTCGAGTTCTGCCTTTGCCTATGAGACCGAATCGGACTGGCTCAGCGGCGACAACAAGACTCGCTGGAACCGGGGCAACACCCTCTACGACGACGGTCCCACCGACAACAAGGGGTTAGGGCCCGTATATGCCGGATATAGTTGTGGCAGCTGCCACAACCGGACGGGAAGGACCATACCTTCGGCATGGTCTGACGCGGAAGGCAGCGGGAAATACGGATTCAGCAGCATGCTGGTCTATGTCAGCCGAAAAAACGGCAAATTCTTCCAGGACTACGGACGCGTAATACACGACCAGAGCATTTACGGAGTTGAGGCAGAAGGGAAGGTGAAAATAAACAGGCACACCAAAGAATTCAAATTTCCCGACGGAGAGAAGTACGAACTGTGCTGGTTTACCTACAACATTACGGACTGGTATGCCGACAGCATTGCGCCAGAAGACCTGTTCTGCACGGTTCGCATACCCCTCCGGCACGTAGGTATGGGGCAGATGATGGCACTCGACCCGCACGAGATAGAAGCGTTAGCCGCCAAAAGCAACTATCCCGAATACGGCATCAGCGGCAGATGCAACTACATAACCGAGCGGGGCATCAGACAACTGGGGTTGAGCGGGAACAAGGCCCAACACGCCGACCTTACCGTCGAACTCGGTTTCAGCAGCGATATGGGGTATACCAACAGCCGCTACCCAGAAGAAATTTGCCGCGGACAACGGCAGGTGGCCCAAGGCAGCATGATGGGACTGCTGTACGACAAATTGGAAGCCAGCACGTCTGAGATGGAAGATGTGGACCTGTACATGCAGGCAAACGGCGTGCCGGCAAGGCGCGACGTGGACAACCCCACGGTCAAACACGGCGAACAAATGTTCTACAAAGCGAAATGCCACTTGTGCCATGTTACCACCCTGCACACCCGCACCGGAGGCAGCGTACTGCTGAACGGCACGCGCCTGCCATGGTTGGGCGGACAAACCATACACCCGTACAGCGACTACCTGCTCCACGACATGGGCTCGGAAATATGCGGAGTGGGACTGAACGACAATTACCAAAGCGGACTCGCCATGGGCAACGAATGGCGTACTACACCACTATGGGGTGTTGGCTTGCAAAAAGTGGTAAACGGACACACCTACTTCCTGCACGACGGACGCGCACGCAACTTTGTTGAGGCCATTATGTGGCACGGAGGCGAAGGGGAGGCTTCGAAAAACATATTCGCCAAAATGGGCAAAGAAGACCGCGACGCCCTTATACGTTTCCTACAGTCGCTTTAATAAAGTTTTTTCAGGTAACAATCAACTAACGACAAACCATCAAAAAAAAGTAAAAGATGAAAAAGACATACTTATGGCTGGCATTTGCAGCCTTTCTAAACACCACAGCCACCGCACAGGAGGCAAACCAGTACGTTTCTCGTACGGAATATGAGGCGCTGCTGAAACGTATCGGAGAAATGGAGCAGAAAAACACCGAACAAACGAACGACCCGCTACAGGCGACCCAACAAGAGGTGGACGAACGTGACCACCAGATAATGGAAGACAACGACTGCGGCGTTATCCCAATAGCCGGCCGTCAAGGTTTCGCACTACAGAGCAAAGACGGACGCTTTGCCTTCAAACCCTACATGATGGTACAGACCACAGCCAACTACAATTGGTACGACGACGAGGGACTCGACAAGGCCTATAACCAAGACAACGTGGCCAACACAGGTTTTGCCATACCATACGCCATTATCGGCTTCACAGGCAAGGCTTTCGACCGTTTGAGTTTCAACGTCAGCATGAACGCGGCCGCCAGCGGAGGCAACATACTTCAGCAGGGCTGGATAGACACCAAAGTGTGCGATGGTCTGCAAATAAGGGCCGGTAAGTTCAAAACACCCTTCACACACGCCTACCTGACCATGCTGGGCGGCACACTGCTACCATGCGTACCAACCTCGCTGACCTCGGGTGTGATTATGCCATACACCCTGAACGCAGTCACCCCTAACATCGGAACTGGCTTCGACCTGGGCGTTGAGCTACACGGGCTGTTCGCCAAACAGAAGATGAGTTACGAAATAGGCGTATGGAACGGAACAGGAAGCGCGGTGAATAGCGCCACCAAGACCTTCAGCGACGACTGGCACATTCCATCGATGCTGTATGCCGGACGCCTTGCCCTGATGCCTTTCGGTGTGATGCCAAGCACACAAGGCGACCCCAAGCACCTGACCGACAACAAACTGCTTTTCGCTGTTTCAGGCGGCATAAATGTGGAAAGCGAATACGAAAGCACCAACGACCGCCGCTTCGGGCTGGAGGCCGCATGGCTTTACAAACGCCTCTATCTGGCAGGAGAGGTCTACACCATGCACGTGGGCTTCACAGAACGCCAGAAAATTGACGACCAGTTCGACTACTTAGGCGGTTACGCTCAAGTGGGCTACTTCCTGACCGACAACCTGCAAGGTGCGTTCCGCTACGATTTCTACAACCGAAACGGTTGGGACGCCAACGGCTACCTCAACATGCCGGCTGTGGGGCTGAACTACTTTATTAACAGCTGCAACCTGAAACTGCAGGCAATGTACCAATACACCGGACGCACCAGACACGACACCCAGCTCGACCGCGACAACGACGACCTGGGCATTTCCACCCACAAGGCGGTCATGCTGCTTCAATACAGTTTCTAGACAATAGGATGAACAGCAACTTACAGGCGCACAAAAAGCTTAAGACATAGAAAAAAATGAAGATAAAGCACTTATTATTGTCGGTATGCGCATTGGCAGGCATAGTAACAGGCAGCCTGACCAGTTGCGACGACGGGAACATCAGGAAAGAGAACGAACTCTATCTTGACGCTGGCTACGTGGTAAAACTGAACGGCACGCTTAGGAATATGGACCAATGGGGATCGAAATACCAGATTGTGGTGGCCGCCTTTGCGGCACAAGACTCGTATCCGCTTCTCGCAAAAAGTCTGCCGGTTACAGAGAAGACACAAGACTTCAAATTCGAGAGCATCAATCCCGACTGCGATCGTATTGAACTGTGTGTGCTCAACCTCATCAACAAACGGGTGGCCACACTAGCCACCCTCTATAACAAGGCGGAAGATCCAGACCACAAGCTGACCGACACCATCTACTTCAAGGCAGAAGGCTTAGATGCCGGTATGTTCGCCAACATACAGAAAAATATTTTCAGCAAGCGCTGCGCCTACTGTCACGGAATGGGAGAGACACCAGCGGCAGGACTCTATCTGACCGAGGGGAACAGCTACGCCAGTCTGGTTGGTGTAACCTCGAAAAAGATAGATTCCCTAAAACGGGTGGACCCGAACAACGCGAAAGGGAGCATGCTCTACAAAGTACTAACCGAATATGGAGATGACTGTGGCTGGCATTACAACCACACCAACTTCTTCTACGGCGATGCCATGAGCAACCTTGTGAAAGAATGGATTAACAACGGAGCTCCCGAATAAAGAGGCGATGAGAATTGCCTATAATAAGGCAGGTATATAGAAAAGACCTGAAATTTAAGTAATTTTGCATAGTGGTTCCTGTTCTGAGACAAGAATCACTATGTTTTCAAACACAGACGATTATAAGGAACACGAAAATGGCAACGAGCTACCAAGAACTGACGCCCAACAAAGACGTGCGGATAGAGGTGTGGCAATTCACCCCTTCGAACGGCATAGGCGAACGTCACATGATGGTACACGCTACCCAACCACACCACACAGCGAAAGAGCAGATTGAGGCAGTGGTTGCAGCATATAAAACCCTACTGAAAGAGGGGGGAAACAGATTCATCCCCGTTTTCCAACGATTTTTCTTGAGCGATGCCGCCAACCAAAGCGGACTACTGTGCAATGCGCTCAAGACCTGCGACCTAAAGGCGGCCACGTCGGTTGTAGAACAAGCCCCTCTCAACGGCACAAAAATAGCCCTTTGGGCTTACTTGCAGGAGGGCGTAACCACAGAACAGAACGAACATGGGCATACGGTCGTCCGGCACGGATGCTACAGCCACTACTGGGCCGGCACCCGCACTCTGCACGACGGCGACAGCCGTCAACAGACCAGCCAGCTGCTCAACGAATACGCCGACCAATTGAGAAAGAACGGAATGACACTGGAACACGACTGCATCAGGACCTGGTTTATGGTTCAGAACGTAGACGTGAACTATGCGGGCGTGGTGAAAGGCCGGAACGACGTCTTCGACCTACACGACCTGGTACCTGCCACCCACTTCATCTCCAGTACGGGAATTGGCGGACGAACCGCCGACAGCCGAGAACTGGTTCAGATGAACACCTATGCGGTGAAAGGGCTGACAGACGAGCAAATACACTTCCTGTACGCCAAAAGCCACTTGAATTCGACCGCCGACTACGGTGTCCGTTTCGAACGGGGCACCTATGTTGACTACGGCGACCGAAGGCAGGTCTTCATATCGGGAACCGCCAGCATCGACAACAAAGGCGATGTGCTGTTCGTGGGCGATATAGAGAAACAGGTATACCGTATGTGGGAAAATGTGGAGGCCCTGCTCAATGAATGTGGAATGGGCTTTGACGACCTCGGTCAGATACTGGTCTACCTACGCGACCCGGCCGACTACACCCTTGTGGAACGGCTGTTCGAGACAAAGTTCCCAAATACGCCTAAAGTCATCGTGCTGGCACCCGTTTGTCGGCCAACCTGGCTTATAGAAATGGAATGTATGGGAGTAAAAGAAATTAGAGACAATCTTTTCAAGCCCTTCTAGTCCACACAGCCACGACAACCAACCACACAGAGAGACAGCATGGTTAAAGTGGACACCCAACAAACGATGCCGTAAAAAAAGACGGCATCGTTTTTTCAATTTAAAGCAGACTACTGAATATGGACAAAACACGGAACAAACTCTTTGGAATAACCTATGCGGCAATCACCGCCGTTCTTGCCGCAGCCACGCTGGTGGAAGACCACTGGGGAACAGACTCCGCTACCCGATATATATACGGTCACGCATGGTTTGTTTCATTGTGGGGCATTTTCGCCCTTCTGGGGTTAGCCACAGCCATCAGGCAGCGTGTATGGGAACATGTGCCCAGCCTGCTGATGCACACCGCTGTCGGCGTCATCCTTCTGGGTGCGCTGTTAAGTTACGCCACAGGCCAGCGGGGGCACATCCACTTGAAGAAAGGAGTCGCAGTCAGCACGTTTGACGACGACCAGCAAACACACCAGATGCCCTTCACCATGGAATTAGACAGTTTCAGCGTAAGGTACTACCCGGGAACAGAAGCCCCCATGGACTATGTGAGCTACTTCAAAGTAGACGGGAAAAGCGAATTGGTGTCGATGAACCGCAACTACGTAAAAGACGGCTACCGTTTCTGCCAGTCGAGTTTCGATGACGATAACACAGGCAGCTGGCTCAGCGTGAACCACGACCCCTATGGCACCAACACCACATTTGCGGGCTACATCATCTTCGTAGTAGCCGGCATAGCCTCCCTGTTCTGGAAAGGAGGCAGCTACCGCAAACTACTGGGCGACCCTTTGTTGAAAAAAAGCGGATTGTTTCTGGTTGCACTACTGCTTGGAGGTACAGCGCAAAAGACATATGCCTCAACCAAACAGAACGACGTGAAAAAGATACCCGTTGTGGCCAGAGAAGAGGCACAGGACCTACAACGCCAGCAAGTCATCTACCAAAACAGGGTGGTCCCCTTTAATACCGTTGCCACCGACTTCGTCAAGAAACTTTACGGCAAATCGAACTACAAAGGACTGATGCCCGAACAAGTGTTGGGCGGTTGGAGTATGGCACCCGAAATCTGGCGTAACGAGAAAATGATAAAGATCAAGAGTGCGGAACTTAGAGAACTGCTTGGCATAGAGGGACGCTACTGCAGCCTTTCCGACTTGTTCGACCAGAACGGGAAATACCGTCTGCAAGAGGTTTGGGACAAAGTAAGGCACCAACAGGGAGGCGGGAAACTGGGTAAGAGCATTACAGAAACCGACGAGAAGGTAGGAATCATCCTCATGCTGCAACAAAACACCCTGATGAAACCCCTGCCTACCGACGGGAGCGTGGCACCGCTCAGCGACACGAAAATTGAAGCCGAACTGGTCTACAACAAAGTGCCGTTCACCAAAGTACTGTTTATGGTCAACCTGACCATCGGTCTTTTCGCATTCGGACTAATGCTCTACAAGAACATCGGCGCCCACGATAACCGGAAGTGGCTGACCACCGTACAAAACATACTACCCTACGCACTTCTGGCCTCATTTTTAGTTCACACCACCGGATACGGGCTGCGCTGGTACATAAGTGGCCGTATACCGCTAAACAACGGATTCGAGACCATGCAGTTTCTAGCATTAAGCGTCATGTTGGTAGCCCTGCTGTTGTGCAAACGCTACCATTTCGTACTGACCTTCGGTTTCCTGCTGTCGGGGTTCACGTTGCTGGTGGCATACCTGGGCCAGATGAATCCGCAAATAACACCCCTGATGCCCGTTTTAAACTCGCCATGGCTTAGCCTGCACGTATCCATGATAATGATGTCGTACGCACTGTTTGCCTTTATGCTGCTAAACAGTATATTTGCGCTGGCGCTTGGAAACGAAAAACGCCAACAGGTAACGCAACTGACGCTGATGAACAAGCTGTTGCTCTACCCCGCTGTCGTCTTGCTAGGCACCGGCATTCTGTTGGGTGCGGTCTGGGCAAACGAATCGTGGGGAAGCTACTGGACGTGGGACCCCAAAGAAGTATGGGCACTGATAACCCTTATGGTGTACGGGGCAGCCATTGCCTTTCCTGAGGCCGTTCTGTTTACAAAAGAGCGAAGTTTCCACTGGTATATAGCGTTGGCCTTCCTGACCGTGCTGATGACCTATTTCGGTGTAAACTACCTGCTGGGGGGCATGCACAGCTATGCGAACGCATAGAGGGGAACAAAACTACAGGTTGAGAAGAGGACGAACAGCTTGTTCATAGTCGGAATCGATAATAGTCACCGGCTCGCCCATTTTAGAACAGCCCTCGATGTATGCCCGATTATCAGCCTTCAGGCTGTTTCTTGTGCAAGAAGAGGGCTCAATTCTAGATTCTATGTCAGAACGGTGTTCCACAATTAAATCAAAATTCGTATCGATATAGTTGTCAGACATCGCAAGACAAATAAAGCGGATAGCCTGCAAGTACATGTCGTCGAAATCCGGCCTCCAGTCAAAAGGGACATAGCACCCCTCAACAATAAGGTTTTGGTTGTTCTCGACAGCCGTTTTTATCATTTCGCGCACAATCGGCCAAAGATAAGCAGTAAGTTTGTCATCGTCCTCTGGAGTTAAAGAGGTATTACCACTACGAATCAGTCCCATTTTCAAATGGTCGATGGAGAGATACGGATAGCGGTATTTATCGAGCAGACGCTGAGCCAAAACCGTCTTCCCGGTATGTGAAGCGCCAGTAATCAGTACAATCATATTTTCACACTACTAATAATAAACCCAGACTACCCGCGCACAAAATGAGGGTACGAAGGTTCGCCCAAATGCGGATCGAAAACAAAGCCCTCGTGTTCGAACGCCTGCAATTGTTCGGGATGGGAAATCTGGTTCTGCAATATATAACGGACCATAGCACCACGACACGATTTTGCCCAAACAGCCTGCACTTTTAAATCGTCGCCCTTACGGACGTAAAACAAAGGCTGAATAACCCGAACTTCGGCACAGACACGCTTCCAGTCGAACAGGTGCTCATATTCGGCTGTAGAGAGATGGACAAGCACGCCATCGTCAGCCTTGACACTGGCGATAAGGAAATCGGTAAGTTTGTCTCTCCAAAAATGAGAGACAGCGACGTCACCCGTAGCCTGGAGCCTCACACAATGTTCCATACGGTAAGGGACAATGGCATCGAGCGGACGGAGCAATCCATAAAGGAAGCAGGTAATCCACAAATGCCTTTGTCCGAAAGCAAGCGCATCCTCAGTCAGCGACTGGGCACGCAGGTGTTTGTATGCCTGCCCGTTATAGGCCATAATAGCAGGCAACTTCTCGGCAAAATTAAAATCGCGGTAGCGTTGCCAGTTTTCAGCGGCCAAACTCCGGTTACAGTCTAACTGTTTGGCTAGTTCGGGAACGGTCAACCGGGCCATTTCTGCCGCAAGCACGTCAGCAACGGCCTGAAAGGCTGGTTGCGACTGCGGAGGTTGAGCCGCAGAAGAGAACATGATTTTTGCGTTGGCTAAAAGAATCTGCATAGAGAGAAATTAAAACGAAACCTTCAACAGACATTAGGAAAAAGAGACGGAAAAGCTCCGCCTCATCCAGCCTACCCCAACAAACAAGACTACTTGCCTATGAAGTCGAGAATCTGCTCAGCGTGGATTTTAGTTTTGATTTCCTTCGGGGTGAAAATCTTGGTAATAATCCCCTCTTCGTTCACTAGATAAGTCGTGCGTAGAATACCGACAGTACGTCTGCCACAAGCCACCTTTTCGCCCCAGCATCCTAGAGTCTGCAACAAAGAAGTGTCGGTATCGGCAATCAGCGGGAAAGTAAGTCCATTGGCATCGGCAAACTTTTTCTGAAGTTCGGTTTTGTCTTTGCTTACCCCGACAATGGCATAACCGGCAGCCTCTAAATCGGCCTTATGCTGCTGAAGGGAGCACGCCTCGGCTGTACAGCCAGAGGTATTAGCCTTCGGATAACTATACAACACTAATTTACGGCCCCGGAAATCGGCAGCCTTTATCTCATTACCATTCTGGTCAACGCCCAACACATCGGGAATCTTATCACCAACGTTCATAATAAATCATTTTTAATAAAATACAAGATAAAGATACAGTATAAAACAGAACCGTACAACAAGAGCAAAAAGAAAAAGTGGCATTCCCTCACGGAGAACACCACTCAAAAAAGTATATGAATCTTAAGCTTATAGACTTTATAACTGCAAAACAAAACTTGAATTACTCACTCATTTTCTATTGGAACAGGGAAAGGACCAAAAAGAAATGCAGGATTGTGCCACTCAGAACAAACACATGCCAGATGGCATGAAAATA
>DGTD01000087.1 GCA_002396385.1 Bacteroidales bacterium UBA4345 | reverse complement strand
CTCCACAAGAGGCGAAGGCCGGTGTCGGCTTCAAGTCCGACCACCAGCGTGAGGACAACCTCTTCTACTTCCATAGCGACCACCTCGGTTCAACATCGTATCTGACCGACACGGCCGGAAACGTGAGCCAGTTCGTATGGTATGCGCCATACGGTGAATCGCTGGTCGATGAGCATACCACTACTTACGAGAATCCGTTTAAGTTCAGCGGCAAGGAGCTCGATGACATCACAGGACTGTATAATCATGGGGCTCGGTCAAGAAACCCGATATCAACGCTGTGGTATGGGGTGGATATTATTATATTTTCACGATTTTTTGTGTTAAAAACCATGTGAATATGAATTTGTACTTACTCAAAATTTATATTAGTAATATATTGTATATGCATAAGTTCGTTCTTCCCTTCTTTTTCTTGTGGTTGTCTGTAACAACTGCTTTTGCTGTTAAATTTGACATTGAAGGTGTGAGTTATCATACCGACTGCAAAGGCGGTGTTAAGTCTGTTAAGGAAATAGATGGAAAGTCTGTCACGATTTCTTACTTCGATGTCGATGGCCGTTTCCTCCATCGCGATCAGTTAGTCGACGGCAAACTGAATACCATTTCAAGTATGAAATACGATAAGATGGGAAATCCTGTGGAGTATAAAGAGGATGGCGACGTTACTATTTTAAAGTACAACAAACAGAACCTTTTATGCGCTATTGTAAAATATAAAGGAGGTGGCATAGAGGAGGTGGCGGAAAAACTCTACACTCCCAAAGGTCTCGATTACAGACTTCTGCTCTTCAAAAGTACTGGCGAATACGATGTGATGGGTGAATTCGCATATGGTACTAATGGAAAGGTTACTGAATTACGAAGCTACAAATCCTATAGGAACGGTTGGCGTAAGACTGGACTCATAAAGAAAGAGTACTCCCAGAACAATGTCTTAAAAGCTGAATACTGGTACGATTTCAAATGGGATACCGTTCCAGAACTCCACTACAAAAAATTCTTCAACAACGACGGGAAGGTGCTGATGGAATTGATGTGCAACAACGATGGTGTGGTGTACGATTCTACTGTCTATGCCTACGACCAGTTGGGCAATTTGACTAAAAAATACAGGGTGGATGCCAAAGGTAGGGAGGTGTTGTTGACCAAGACCTACAAATATGACAAATACGGTAATCCTACGGAAATCAGTTCGGTTAGCGAGTCCGGTTTTTACTATTCCAACGTTGTAAAGTATGAATACGAATACTATCCTCAGACTGACACGAAAAAATCGAAGCCTTCTTTCAAGGTGCTTGGCTACGGACCTACTGCCAAACTGGAGCAGAATGGAAATTGGGACCTGTCGTTTAAAACGTTGACTGATTTGGCGGCCAAAGGCAATAAAGATGCGCAGTGCCGACTGGCCTTCTACTATAAAACTGGAACCGCAACAGAGGTGAATTATAGAAAAGCGGCTGAACTTTACAGGGCGGCTGCCGAAAAAGGCAGCGCTGAGGCGCAGTTCTTTTTAGGCGAATGTTTTCTGATGGGCTCTGGGGTTAGACAAAGTTTGGATGATGCTGGTAAATGGTTTGCTTTGGCTGCTGAAAATGGATATGAAAAAGCCTGTTACCATGCTGGAATCTGTCTACAGGCGAGGGAAAGAAGGGCTGTTTCGGAAAAAGCTTTAGAGTACTTCAAAAAGTCGGCTGCTACGGGTTATCTGCCAGCTAAAAGAATCTTGCAGACAGTAGAGGATTATAAAAATAAACAAGCCGAAAAGGAAAAGGTGAAAAATCAGGATGGTGCGGTTCGTAAATCTATGCCGAAGGTGGAGGAGGCTGTGGAGGCTGTTGCTGCCGACTATGGTCCCTCTTTGAAAGTAACAGAAGAAGAATCTGTCAAAGATGACGATTATATTGCTTACAAGGTCGAGGAGAAAGCCAGTTACGTTGGCGGAAAAACTGCCTTCATGGAGTATTTGAGGAAGAATCTGACCTATCCACAGAAAGCCTTGGATGCGAACATTCAAGGAAGTGTCATCTTAACCTTTATTGTTAATAAAGACGGGTCAATTTCCGATATTAGTGTCGTCCGTTCTGTTGACCCTGATATCGACAAGGAAGCTGTCCGGTTGGTGAAGGGAATGAAAAACTGGAATCCGGGAAAGGTTCATAACAAGCCTGTCCGCTCTAAATATACGCTGCCTATCCTTTTCAAAATAGATGCCCAATAAGGTTCTCCCTCCCGGCCTTTCTCCTCTTGCCTATGGTGGTGGCTTGGTGATAGCCTGCCTCATAAATAATGGGTATTTTCGCCTCCATTTTCCTCATTATTGATTATGTTTTCGGTGTTGCTGATGGCGTAATTTTGCAATCCGTAAAATGTAGATTATGGATGTGAAAAAATTAGGCGTGTTGGCATTTGTGGCTGTGCCTGCAATGTTCAATACCAATGCTCAGAACACAGAGGAAGACAATCTTACTGAATTAGATGAGTTTGTTATCGTTGGTCACGACGAAGTTCGGCAAATGCGTGAGGCTGCTATGCCTATTTCCGTCATTTCTGTCAAACAGCTCGAGGGTACTTCTACCAACATAAACGATGCTCTGGCCCGGACTACGGGCATAACGGTGCGCAATACGGGTGGCGTGGGTAGCGCCTCTAGAATATCGGTCCGAGGGCTCGAGGGGAAACGGATGGGTATTTACATCGATGAGGCTGCTATCGGGCAGCTTGGCGACTATATGTCGCTCAACGATGTGCCTACCGATATGATTGAACGTATCGAGGTCTATAAGGGTATTGTTCCCTACCGTTTCGGTGGTTCGGCTTTGGGGGGCGCCGTCAACGTTGTCACAAAAGAATATCCGCCTGTCTATCTCGATGCTAGTTACGAAATAGCTTCTTTTAATACGCATAAACTAAGTTCGACGTTTAAACGCAACAATCGGAAAACTGGCCTACAGTTCGGCCTTGGCGGTGTCCTGACCTATTCCGACAACGATTATGAAATGAAATTGCAGAACCTCGACAACCGTGTGGTGAAACGTGACCACGACCAATTTAAAAAAGCTATTGTGGGTGGGTCGCTTAAAGCTACCAAGTGGTATTTCGACGAGGCGAAACTGGAATTAATCTATATGGCGAACAAGGCTGAGATACAGGGTATCGATTTCGATATTCGTGAGGCCTATACACACGGACAAGCGGCCATTTCCGCCCTTACCCTTAAGAAAGACAATTTTTTGGCCGATGGACTTGACTTCGATTTTGATGCCGGATATAGTTACGGTAGGAATGGTATGTATGATGCAGCCCCTTTCAGATACGATTGGGACGGAAACCGCTATAACGCTGTTTCTGCCTATGGTGGTGAGCAGGGAAATTATGCCTCTGACTCCGATAACCGTACGCACGACTTTACCTCTAAACTGAACTTGAACTACTTGCTGAATAAGTTCAACACTTTTAACCTTAATGTGTATGCTACACATACCCGGCAAAATCCGAAAAACGAATTAATGGACCGCTCGTTCGGATATGAGACCAACTTCCCTAGTCATATGTCAAGCCTGACTGTCGGTTTCTCTTACGATTTGACGCTGTTTGACGGCAAATTTATGAGCGCTACCACCGTTAAAAACTTTAATTATTCCTCTAACACCAAGGTTTTGGAACAGTCTTTCGTTAATAATCCTACCGATATAAGCCTGAACCGTAATTATTGGGGAGGAAGTGAGTCGCTTCGCTATAAATTCAACAAGTTCCTGCTTGCCAAGGCTTCTTTCAGTTCTGAGGTGCGGATTCCTACTTCTGAAGAGTTGGTTGGCAACGGCTTTTCTATTCTGCCTGCAACTAACCTCGCTCCGGAGCGCTGCAACGGACTTAATGCCGGTGCTCTTTTCCACCGCAACAATAACTACGGTTTTGTCGAAATTGAAGCCAGCTATTTCTTGAACGAACTTCAGGATATGATCCGCTACCAAGCCGATATGATTCCTTCAATGGCCCGTTATGCCAATTTCGGAACGGTTCGTACCAAGGGGGTTGAATTGGAATTTAAAGGCGATGTCGCTTCTTTCCTCTATCTCTATGCCAACGGTACCTATCAGGACCTGCGCGACCGCCGCAAACATGAAACGGGTTCCGATGCCGACAACCCGACTTACAACAAGCGTATGCCTAACATTCCCTACTTGCTCGCCAATGCTGGCATCGAGTTGCACAAGGAAAACCTTTTTGGTGGGAAGGGACACAACAGCCGGTTTTTGGTCGATGCTTCTTACATCCACGAGTATTTCTACGACTTTGAAATGAGCAAATTCCAAGACCGTAAGATCCCGACTTCGCTTACATTTGATGCCGGTCTGGAACACAGCATAAAGAACGATATGCTGACGTTCTCGTTTAAAGCCAAGAACATAACAGACAGAACAGTCTGTTCTGACCTGAACCGTCCGCTTCCTGGACGTAATTTCGCCTTCAAAGTGAGGTATGTGATGAAGTAGTGTGTCGCGTATAATCTGAAATAAATTACACATAGATGAAAACGAAGTATTTATTATTAGCGTTTGCCCTCACAGGGCTTTTTACCAGTTGCGAGGATGAGGACGATGACAACTCCCAGCTTGCGGCGGGAAAGATTATTTTTTCCACAACTGTTACCAATCCGTCTGGCGACAGTGGCAGCGGATATTTACAGGCGGTCAGTTCTTTTAGCGGTGGTGTCAGCTACAACAACAAGAATGCCATCCCGCTTGGCTTTGGCTCTTATCCGTGTGTTTGCAAGAGCGGTAATATCTACGTTTTCCCCGACTATATGGGGGGAACTGAGTTGAAACTGAAACGCTATGTGCTGAACAGCGCCCAACAGCTTGAGCTGAAAGGCTCAATGCCCCTTCCCGCCAATTCGAGTGCGGCAATTGTTGTAGAGGCCAGTCCGGAGAAAGCCTATGTTTGTTGCCAGAGTTTGGATTTGATTATAGCCTTCAACCCTAAAACGATGAAGGAACTCAACAGAATAGATGTTTCTTCTCTTCGCAACGATGGGGTTTCAGCCTATCCGGGTGCCATGTATGTTCGGGACAACATTCTGTATGTAGCCTTAGAGCAGTACAATTCGCAATGGATGCCAACGGAGAATGCTATTGAAGTGGCACTCTACGATGTTACCGATGACAGTTTCATTAAACGAATCCGTAATACCTCGCTCGGCATTTCTGGTCCGACTCGGCCTATCGACAACCAGTCTGTTTTTGAAGATGAGAATGGTGACCTCTATATCAACTGTGTGGGCTCGTTCGGTTACATTCCGGGACTTGAGGCTGGTATTGCGCGGATAAAGAAAGGTGAAACGGATTTCGACGCAAGTTACAAATTCAATCTGACCAACACGAAGGTTGAAGGACTCCCATGCGACTACCTCAACATCTTGGCTAAGTGTCAGTATACGTCTAACGGTATGCTCTATGCCTATGGCTACGCGACAGGGCTCGATCCGAATAACACTAATACCTTTACTGCTAGAACGGGCATCCCTGTTGTTGTTGACTTGCGTAATAAAACGGTTAAGGTTATTGAGGGGCTTCCACGCTCAAATGGTCATGGTATTGCGATGGGCATCCACAAAGGTAAAATTGTCTATGGTTCGGCTAACGATGCCTATAACGGATTTTGTACGTATGACCCTGTCTCTGGCGCTGTCGAGAAGAAGGTGGTTACGGTTGAGGGATTCCCTTCCTTCTTTTACAGCTTCGATAACTGATTCCCACACACTATAGTTTGACATTCTTTATACGAAAGGCTTTGGGGGCGCTCTGCGGGCGCGCTCAAAGTTTTTTTGTGCCCAAACCTCCCATTCCATTTTTTTGTCAAGTTTTAGTTAGGCGTCTTGTAGTGCATTTCCTCAGCCAATTGCCTGAGTTAAAATCTGTTTTTTACGATTCGTTCTATTTGTTTGTTTGGGGTAGTCTGGCTTTTTTGGGAGTCTTTGCTCCCATCGCTATCTTTTCAATTTTCTTTTTTTCGCATGTTCCTTTTTCTGCAGTATTTTAATGTTGAGAATAAAATTATTTTGTTAACTTTGCGGTAAGTTATGTTAAATAATCAAAGTTTTTTAGTTAAACTTTACAATTTTTGAAGGGTTAAAATGAATTATGAAGGAAAAAAGCCAGCCTTCTGTAATAGGGTAGTTGGGCTGTGCTTGTTGGTTTTAAGTTGCTTGTTTGCTCCAAGTAGGGCTTATGCTGTCTACAATGTTGTCTGGCAAGACGATTTCGGGGTGGTGGAAGATTCTGTTGTTAGAGACTTTGCCAATCCGAATATGTCCATGCCGGGTTATACATTGGCTGTCGATGGTGTGTATATGCGGGATAATCATTATGCTATCATGAATAGCACAAAGTGGTCTTTTATTAGAAAAGGAGACAAAAATAAAAGGCAGAATTTTGCCCCAGGTGGTGACCATACTGGTAATCCGAATGGCGCTATGCTTGTTGTGAACGGGGCTCCGAGAAAAGGTGTTGTATATGAATACAATGTAGAAACCAAGATGTGCGAAAAACGAAAGTATCGTTTCAGCATGTATTCGGCTCAAATTTCTGGCTCTCATCCTCCTGTATTCACGCTTCAAGTCCTTAATGTGAAGGATGCCAATAATCCGAAAATTTTGAAATCGTATGCAGTGCCTGGTGAGAATGTCCCTGAGTGGGGTGCAGCTGAAAAAGATGAAAACGGTGATGAATATCCACATTGGAAACAGAAATGGGGAAAGTCGTCTGTAGAATTTGTCCCTAATGCGGGGGACAAGATTCAAATCAGAATCTTAAATGATTGTAATGAGCCATCAGGTAATGACTTTGCCATCGATGACATTATGTTGGAGCGTGATGACGAGAATACAGTTGAAAAACCGGCTATTGTTGCTAGTTCGTCTTCTTCTTGCAAACCTGTCTACTCGGTGAAAAATACGGGATTGCTTAAATCGTGGAAAAAGTTATACGACAAAATATACTTCCTATGGCAGTATTCTACCGACGACGGTTATACTTGGAAGACTATTTCTGGTGCCAGTGGGGTTGAAAAGACTTCTATGGAGCGTGAAAGGCCTAAGAAGGGCTCCGAGGTGTACAGGTTGGTTGTTACTGGTGGCAGCTCGGCTGCCGAGGCCCAGAAAAAGGCTGAGGATTTCGCTAAAAACGGTACGCTCCCCGATGAATGCGACTATTTCTCTGTTTCGGACATCATCTCGCAATTAGACGATAAACCTGCTCCTAAGGCTTCGGTTGGTATTGACTCTGAAGCTAAAAAAAGTCAAACGGCATACGATTGTTCTAAAATTGACCATGTTGTCAAATTGTTTGCCGATGGATGGGAGTCATATTTCCCAGGCTATGTCTTTATGTGGCAGTATTCTAGCAATGGTAAAACTTGGAAAGACTACTCCGTAAAGTCGAAATCGTTTGTCTTCGACGATTCGTTCGAGGGGCTTACCTATTTCCGCGCTATTCTGGCTACCGACAACGATGTCTTAAAGCAGGTGGCAAAGAATGGTAAGGCCGATAACGATTGTGCAAAATACTATATCACCGATAAGGTGTCCATCGAGTGCCATATTCCGTGTCAGATTGCCAAGTTCAAACCTGCCAAGAGCGAACAGATTATTTGCTCTGACCAGAAAACGGCTGTCAATCTGTCGGCTATTCCTACCAACACTGCAAAAGTAGATAAACGCGAATGGTATGTTAAGTCTGACAATAAAAAGGGGTGGACGCTTTTGAAGTCTACGTCCGACAATAGCATTTCGGTTGATAATCCGGGCAGAACTTCGTGGTATGGCTTTGTTGCCAAATTCGATAACTGTGTGTCCGACACCATTAAATTTAAGTTGACGGTAAATGAGGCTATCAAGCTAGACCAAATAAGCGACGTTTCGGTTTGTGAGGGGACTGATGTGGACTTGTCGGCCAAGGTGTTGTCGGGTTCGCCTACCACTTATATTTGGAATGAGAAGTCGTCTGCCAAAGCCGGCTATACGTTAAAAGAGGTTCAGAGCGACCAGCAGGTTTCGTTGTATGCTACCGATGACGTTTGTGTTTCCAACAAGTTGAAGATTGGTGTTAGTGTCGAGAAAAAGGCGGAGGTTACGCTCGGCAGTTTGCCGCCTGTTATATGCGAGGGCACGTCGGTCAACTTAGAGGCTAAGGCGAAACTTGGATCTGCCAATGCTTTCGCATGGAAGAGGAACGGGGTGCTTCTCAGCGACAAGGATTTGAACTTGGTTGATGCGCCTACCGACGATGCAACCTACACCTTCAGCATTACCGGCGATAAGTGTCCGGTTATTGAAGAGTCTGTGGCTACGAAAGTGGAGCATACGGCTACGCTTGCGTTGAGTGTGAGCGAGAGTGAGGTTTGCGAGGGGACCGAGGTGGTCCTTTCTGTTGCGGCTACTCATGCCCCTGCGCTAGTGTGGAAACAGAAACTGGAAGGGGAGTCCGACTATAAGGTGATGGACGAATCGGGCGAGAAGGTGACTATTACAGCCTTACAAAATGCCGATTACCAGGTGTCGACCACTGGCGAACTGGCGTGTGAGAGTGTTACGTCTAATCAGGTTAGTGTCGGTATCGAAAAAATTGCTGAAGTTGAACTCGAACCGCTTCCTGATGCCATTTGCGACGGTGCTTCGGTCAATTTGGTCGCCAACGCTTTGTTGTCTGATGCGAACTCTTTCGCTTGGTCGAGCGATGATGGCACGCTTATCTCCAATTCCGAACTGAGCACTTCGGTTGTTCCTGCCGACGATGCCACTTACACGTTTACGGTTTATGGTGTTAAGTGTCCGGTTATTGAAAAAACGGTCAGCACTACTGTCGAGAAAAAGAAGGTGGTTGGCGTAGAGGCTTCCGAACCTGTTATTTGTCTTGGCTCTTCTGTCGTGCTGAAGTCTGACTATCCATATACCCCTGGCATTGTTTGGGAAAGCAAGGGGGTTGGCGACGCCGATTTCCAGTTGCTGGAATCGGGCAGTAACGAGGTGGTGCATGCGCCTTCGGTCAATACAGAATACCGTGTTTCGGCTACTTCCAAGTTAGGCTGTACCGAGATTGAGTCGGTGATTGAGGTTTTGGTTGACGAGCCGGCTGAACTTCAAGTCGATAATACCTTTATTTGTGAGGGTAGCGAGGCTCATCTTGTGGCTGTTACCAACAGGCCTTACGACAACATTGCCTGGACTGCAGTCGGGGCCGATTCTGTTCTCAGCGATTCTTCTGTGCTCAATGTCTCTCCTGAAACGACTACATCTTACGTGGTTACTGCCCATAGGGGTGTCTGTGTGGAAGATGTGGAAGCGAACGTCAGGGTGGTAGAGATTCCGCGTATTGTGGCTCATGAAGACTTGCACGACCGTGCCTACCAGATGGTGGTCGAAAATGCCATTGAGCCTGTTTCTTTCGACTATGGCAATGGTGAGGGTAAAACCTCGTCCGACATCCTTTACAATGTGAGGTATGGTAAAACCTACGAGGTGGAAATCTCTAACGATTTCGGGTGTGCTTCTACCTACTTGCTGCAAGTGCCTCCGTTCAATCTCATATTCCCTCGCTTCTTCTTCCAGGGTGACGAGAATTGGGTCGTGGGTAACTTGGACCGCTATACGAATACCACCCTCTATATCTATAACCGTTATGGTAAGCTGCTCTATGAGCAAAAGGACGCTTACGATGGTTGGAATGGCCAGTACTTGGGCAACGATATGCCTACCAACGACTATTGGTTCGTGATTGATATGCCTGAAGTGGACACTCAGTTTACGGGGCACTTCACGCTGTTGAGAAGATAAGCTGGTGAGCGAATAAACCGAGAGGGTGTTTCAAAATTCTACATTTTGAAACACCCTCTTTCTTTTTAACCTATACGTGGTGATGGATGGTAACCGGGAACTGTTTTGTGATAATTGGATGTTGCTGGAAATTAGATTTTGCAACGAATAGATTGAGTGTCTGTTTGCTTGACTTATGTGTATCTTATTGTTGACGTTTTGTTGATGTTATTTTTGCAAGTACCATATTAAGACCGGCCACATTTCTAGGAACTCGGTTACGAGGATGATGATACCCAATACCGATTTTCCGAAATACTTTTTCGAATTATAGTATTTCCTGACATAGCCGATAACTTTCCAACTGAGAAATATAGAAACTCCGGTTAAAAGTGCCAGTAAAAGACCATTGGGTTTCGTCTCTGAAAATAAGATGACGTATATTACTGTTGAAATAATATAGTTGAGTATCAGGTAATATCTCATCGTCTCGCTGTTTTGGGCGTTGGCTCCTTAGAATTGGAAGTAGATGAAAGGTACTACATCGCTGCCCTTTATCTGCACCATGCACCAGATGACGGCGACAAAAATCAGAGCTTGCAGAACAAGTGGCGTTTTCCCCATCACACGTTCGCCTTTTTCCATCCAACTGTCTGGCAGGAAGTGGCTGAGGTAGCCAAGCGCAAAGAGGGCGAATACGCCCCAATAGCCGCTTACGACTTGTGGCAGTACCTGCCCCCGGAAGTCGAAGGCTATTTGGCGCAACAGGCTGATGGCGCTTTCTAAACTGCTTGCACGGAAGAAGATCCAACAGAATGCGGCAAAATGGAAGGTGACGATTGTGCACCAGATGCGTACGATGCCTTTGTTCGTCTGACCTTTCTGCTTGTGTCTGATTTTCATCCATATTTTGTGTACCACAAGGGCTAATCCGTGTAGTGCTCCCCACAGTATGAAGTTCCAGTTTGCCCCGTGCCACAAACCTCCTAACAACATGGTGAGCATCAGGTTGATGTAGGTCCGTATCTTTCCTTTCCGGTTGCCGCCTAACGATATGTAGAGGTAGTCTTTCAACCAGCTCGATAGCGATATGTGCCAACGACGCCAGAACTCGGTGATTGACTGGCTCTTATAAGGGCTGTCGAAGTTCTTCGGGAATTGGAATCCCAGTAGTAGTGCCAATCCTATCGCCATATCGCTGTAACCCGAAAAGTCGCAGTAAATCTGCAGTGTGTAGCCATATACACCCATCAGGTTCTCCACTCCCGAGTAGAGGCTCGGATTGTCGAATATGCGGTCTACATAGTTGACGCTGATGTAGTCTGATATGATTGTTTTCTTTATAAGGCCCGCTAATATCAGGAACAATGCTTTGCCAAACATGGCCTGGTCTACATAAAGCGGCTTGCGTATTTGCGGAATAAAGTCACTTGCCCGTACAATTGGGCCTGCTACCAGCTGAGGGAAGAATGACACGTAAAATGCATAGTCGAGCGGAGTCTTTACGGGCTCAAGATGACCGCGGTAGATGTCGATCGTGTAACTCATACTTTGGAATGTGAAGAACGATATGCCGACCGGCAAGACTATGTCGAACGGTGTGAATGTTCCGTCCCACAAAGGGCAGAGTATGCTATATAGGAAGTTCGTGTATTTGAAGTAGCACAGCAGACCCAGGTTTATCATAACGCTGAGGGCTACCAGCCATTTCTTTTTCACCTCGTTAATCGTACGGTATATTTTCCGGCCAATCAGGTAGTCGCTGAGTGTGACTACGGCAAGCAAGCCGAAGTACCAACCGCTACTCTTATAGTAAAAATAGTAGCTGAACGCTGTCACAAACAAGAGTCGGAGGGTGGTCTTCTTGTTCAGTAGGAAATAGGTCAGACTGAAGACTAAAAATAGAAAGAGGAAAAGGCTGCTACAGAACAAGAGCGGATCTTTGGGGTTGTAGCAGAACAGTTCGCCTAATTTGCTCCAGTCAAGTTCGCCTAATATGCTGTTAACTATTGTCGATACCATGTTTTCTATTTATTCTGTGTTGGAGTTGTTGTTCCTTTTGATGGTTGTTTTGCGGTAGAGGTTGCCTGGCCGGCTGCTGGCTGTTTCTTCACTTCCTCTGGCTTTTTTGAGGTTGCAGGCTTGGCGGCCGCTGGTTTTGTGGCTGCCGGTTTTGGAGCCGCAGGCTTTGATGTCGTTGGTTTGGTTGTTGCCGGCTTGGTGGCCGCTGGTTTTGCCGTAGCTGGCTTGGTTGTTCCCGGTTTGGCAGGTTCGCTCTTTGGGGAAACGGCTTTGGCTGGCTCGGACTGAGTGGTCGCTGCCGGTTTTGAGGCTGGTGTCTGAGCGTTTGCTGCCGGTTTTGCCGGTGCTGGTTTGGCTGGTGTTTTCGCTTGGGAACGAGGCTTGGCCGGAGCGGGTTTCTTGGCCGCTGGTTTTTGTTTTGGGCCTGCTGGCTGAACGGTGGTAGGCTTCGTGCCTTCTTGCTTGCGCTTGATGTAATTGTTGTAAGCGTTCAGAATGGCTTCTGCCAGCAAGTCGCCTTGTACCTTATAACCGTTGTGCGTATAGTGTACGTGGTCGGCTTTCATCAGTTTGTTGTCGTACCAGTTTGTCGTCGAACTGGTCTTGCCGCCGCAAATGGCGTACATATCCCACAAGGCCAGATCCTTTTTCTTCGCATAATCGGTTATCACCTTCACACATGTTGGTGTGTGCTGGTTCTGCTTGTAGGTGTATTTGTACATCTTCTTGGTGACCGACTTGCCGTTTTTCTGTTTGACGATTTTCTCGTACGAACTCTTGAAACTGAGGTAGGCTCCACCAGGAGTGGTCAGCATAATGGTTGCTTCGCTGCACGATTCGCTCAGACGGCGTACCAGTTTGGCCAACTCTTGCTTGTGTGCGGTGGTGTCGTATTTCTTCATGTGGCACTCGTTGGTGCCGAACGATATGATAATGAGGTCTGGCTTCAGCTCTTTCACCTTGTTAACGTACTCGTCTGACGAGAAGTGCGCACAGGTGGCGCCATTCTTCCCGAATGCGTGGTATACCAAGCCCGGCAGACCTGTCTCGGTTGCTATTGCTGTGGTGTGGTAGTCTATGTTTTGTGGCTTGGCGGCTTGTGCGCCCCATGCGTTTTCCAAAACTTTTCTGGCTTCTGGGGTGTAGCTGTGGCCCCTTACGTGCGAGTCGCCGATGTGCACAATACGGCATGGACGCTTTAGTGCGGTCAGCGTGTCGAAAAATGCGTCGAGTTTGGTGGCGCGGGTAATTATGTTGGCCTTTGTGTTTTTAAATGCGGCCGGTTTCGAATTACCAACTTCCACGGGGTGGTCCAGTGGTTTCAGTTGCACCGCAACAGTGCTGTCACCCGTCTCTGGTGTCGACACCACTGACGATTTCGTCGTGTCGGTCTGTCCTTGACACGATAGTGGTGTGCTAAGGGTGAACAGAAGGGTAAGTAGTATGTTGTGAAACTTCATCTTATTCCTTTTTTAATTCCTGAATGTAGGCTTGCTTGCGGTCGTAATGCTCTTTGCCCGCTTTGATGGCTTCAAACAGTTTTGTTGCCACTTGTTTGCCTCCTCTGAAATTTATGTGGGTGTAGTCCATGTTCGCGAGCGATGGCTTGGCGTTGGCCATACTGTCTATTCCTCCCATCTGAAGCATGGCGTTCAGCATGTTCCAATACGAGGTCTTGGTCTGTGCGGCCAGACTCTGTTGGTATAGGCACAGGTGTTTGACTCCTGGCATGGTTACCATGCGACCGTCGTGTTTGTAGCGGCGGTCGCCTACGCTGATGATGAGGAATCCCGCTTCGGGGTAGGCTTCGTGAAGGTGGCGCACCACCTGTTCCATATCTTGTTGGTACTTCGTGAACTTCGTGCAGTTGGGGCTTGCCACGTTCAAGCCGAATTGGAGCACTATCAGGTCGTACTTCCGGACCTTGTGCATGCTTTTCAGGTGTTCGATCGGTACGCCGGCCAACTGCGTGCCGCTTTGCCCACGCATGCTGATGTTGTCGAGTATGATGCCTGTGTTGCCGTCCATCGCCATTCCGTAGAATACCGATGTGGTGTCCTTGTTCTCCAACTCCCAGTGGACTTTGGTGAGTGGGACATGGCTTTTATACGTCAGGGTCTGTATAGTGTCTGACTTCGGGCAGTCGAAATAGAGGGTCGAGTCGTTTGCCACCAGCTTGATTCGGTCCGATTGGCGGGCTTTAAAGTAGAAACTGGTCCTGTCGAACTCTTGCGCTCCTTTGAATTTCGAACAGCGGCCTTCCACCCAGGCTTTGCCCTTGGCGGTGAAGTAGTGGCAGCTGATGCTCTGTTTGTCTTTTTGGAAACTGCGTTTGTTCAACCATTGGTGCATCGACCATCCGTTGTGACGGTGGAAAACGGTGGTGCGGAAACCGGCGGTCTCTGGTGCTATCTCTATATAGCCTACTCCTTTTCCTCCCCATTCGCTCTGCATCATGCTGCGTAACCAGCCCGTCATAATGTCGCCTTCTATAAACGAGTCGCCAAAGAATCCGATTCTGACCGGACGCTCTTTCACATGGTCGAGGGCGGCATAGAAACGCTCTATCCCCATGCCCGTGCCGTCGTCGTAGTCTACTATCTCTATGGTCCCTTCCTGCGAGTGCACCGTGTCGTTAAACACAATGTGTATGGGTCTTGGTTTCAGACTGTCGTAAACCGCGCTCGCTGCACTGTCTATCGAGGCTATGGTGCTGTCTTCTACCACCACTACCTGTACTTCTTTCGGATTGTTGGTGTTGAGTTGTGCGAGTAGGTCGCTGTCTATGTCGTCTTCTGGCTCCTCTTTTTCCACACGCAAATCTCCCAGCAGGTCTACCTTGCGCATTGCGAAGTATTCGTCCTGGTCGTATGGCATCCCCAGCCATTTCTTTATTAAACCGGTCTCAAGGGTTGGGGTTGGCAATTTGTATTGTACTAACAGTGTGACTATTATTAACAACGTCAGCCAAAATGTTCTCGACGGATATTTATTCATCTCCTTTATTTCTTGCTTATGGTGTGTCGGCTCTGAATGAGTGGCTTTTTCTCTTTGTGCTGTCCGAGTCAAACCTCTCTGCTTTGTTTCAACTTGCAAAGATACGTAAAATCTTCGTTTCTACGTCCTTTCTGTGCCCTTTGTTACTAACAATCAACATTTATTTGTGTTCGATTGTGGTGCGCACGGCCTTTTATTCTTGCTCAGCGGCTTTTGTTTTTTGAAAAGGATAGGTGAAGACGATACTTTCCTTTGTTTTTTGTAGATTTGTAAAGTTTAATTTTTCCCGATTTATTTTGATGTTGATAGATTTTTCTGGTTTACCCGTTTTCCGTTTTTTTGTGGATATTTTTGAGAAGGTTCGCAGGTCTTTAACTCTGCTGTATGAAAACCGTAAGATTGTAAAGGAATGCAGCAACGAACTGAGAATTCAAACCTATGCCTACTGTCTTGCTGCGGTTGTCCAAGCCGACGGTACAGTTTCTAATGAGGAACGGAGAAGGGTCGGCAATTATCTGTCTGCAAGATTCCGCAACAATTCTATGCCTATTGCCCAATTTCACAGGTTGGTGAGTGGACGTAGAATAGCTACTCCGGTTATTTCTAAGGAGTTCGTTTTTGGCACTACCTATTCCGAACGCTTTGCCTTTGCCGAGATGCTGTTCTCTATTGCTTTGACGAACCAGGGCAACAACGAGAAGGGCATCGACGATAAAGTGGTTAAGATGCTCCAAAAACTGATGAAGCTCCTTGGTATTAACGAGCCCGATATGCAGTACCTCAATAATAAGAATAATTTGGGTAACTCAAGAAAAAACAGGAGGGAGACGAAAGGGACCGATAAACAAAGATATACCAATTACCAGTCTCAAAAAAATAAACAGAAACAGGACGACAACCAATACAACTCTCAAAAGAGCGGACGGCAGTCTGATTCGAGCCGGCAACAGCAGGAAAAGGCGGCTGAGGAACGGAAAGGACTGGAACGTGCTTTTGTGGTTATGGGGCTTTCTTCTGCTGCCTCGGCCGACGACATAAGGAAGGCTTACAAGGTGCTGGCCCGGAAATACCATCCCGACACTGTTCAGGAAGATTTCCTCAAACTCGAGTTGACTGAAAAGTTCAAGGAAATCAACTGGGCTTACAACTTGCTAAGACAGGAGTTCTCCTTCTAGGTACTGACTGTCGTTGTCGGGGAAACTTGTTTATGTGCGTACTTTAACTTAGATATATTTTTCAGATGTCGAAAGATGCTACAGGGGCTTCTGCTTCTCATTTTCTAAAGCGGCTTTTTGATAAAATCCGCAATTTTTTCTCTTTTGAAAGTCATGAAGAAAGTCATGATCTTTTATTGGCTTTTTATGCGCATTGTCTTGCTTGTGTTATAAAGTCCGATGAGTGTATATCTGAAAAGGGAATAGAAGAAGCGAAGGCCTATATTCATCGAAAATTTGCTACTGATAAAGTTTATGGAGATAAAAGGTTAAACGATGATACCCGATTTGTGCTTGATAAATTTGAAAAGTATTTGCTTGATTCCCATTTTATTACTTCGGATGATGCTCTAAAATTCGTTGCGAGAACTAGCTACAAAGAAAGACTTGAGTTTGCAGAGGAATTGGTAGCACTTGCTAAAACTTGCCAAAGTGCCTCTAAGAACGGCGATCGTGTTGATATGAACAATTTTTTGTCAAGGCTGATACGGCTGTTTGGCTTGAAGAAGAACCACGTTTATACTCTGCTTCGTACCTATAGAACGCGTGAATCTGATAATAATAGAAAGTTCGATGATTCTAAAAAATGGGATTCATGTACTGAAAAAGTTGAAAAAACTGAGAATGACAAGTATAGAAGTTTTTTAACGAAGACGCATATTACTTATGCCTATTGTCTCGCCTGTGTCGTGAAAGCCGATGGCGTTGTTACCGAGGAAGAACGAAAAAAAGCGGAAAATTTTATAGCTTCCAAGTTTTATAACAATATTTTTTACAATGCTTTGATTCAGACGTTTAATAGGTTCTTGAATAAAAACCGATTATTGTCTCCAAAAGTACATCGTGATTTTTTAGTTTCTACCTCTATACCAGAACGTTATGCGTTCACCGAAATGTTGTTCTCTCTTGCTATGACGAACGACAACTTTCCGACGGATGGTATTACTGGCAATCTGGCCCGTGTCCTCTCGGAACTGATGACACTTTTCGAACTGGAGGAAAGGGATATCGAGTATTTAAGCAATAAATACAAACTCAGTGTGCCTGACGACAGTGCGGAGAAGGAGTCTGACAAGAAGGAACAGTCTGAGGACACGAAAGATGTCGACGAGGATAAAAGTAAAACTTTTGCCTATTGTTTTGCCGCTGTCGTGAAAGCCGACGGTAATGTTTCGAATGAGGAGCGGAGAAGGGTGGGCGAGTATATGACTGCCAACTTCAGCAACCCGTCTGTCGCTATCGCCTATTTCAACAGGCTGGTGAACGGACGTAGTACGCCTTCGCTATCTATTCCAAAAGAGTTTATTCTCATTACATCCTATCACGAGCGTTACGCCTTTATCGAAACGCTGCTCTCGTTCACTTTGCTCAATCTGGAAAATAATGAAAATGGCAGCAACAATAACGGGTCGGGTGTGGTGTTGAAACTGATGAAACTCTTCGAACTGCAGGAGAGCGATATACAGTACCTTTGCAATAAGTTCCATATCAGAGAGCCTAAACAGAAGAAATCTAAGGAATCGGATAAACGGTATACGGAATACAAAAACAAGGACCAGCGGGCAAATTCAGGTCGGAAGTCGAAACAGTACCAACAAAGTTCCCAGTATAATAACCAGCAACAACAAGAACAACAGCAACAGGAGTCGCGTGTTGAACGTAGACAGAAAAAGCTGGAGTATGCCTATGCTGTTTTAGGACTTTCCTCGTCTGCTACACCAGATGAGATCCGGAAAGCCTATAGGTCGCTTGCTTTGAAATACCATCCCGACACTGTCCAGGAAGATTTCCTCAAACTTGAGTTGACTGAAAAGTTCAAGGAAATCAACTGGGCTTACAGCTTGTTGAAACAATAAAGCGCCTCCGTTAGGAGACGCTTTGGAAATCACTTCCTCATCGAAAGTCCTATCCTGTTCCGTTTACGGTCTATTTCTACAACTTTCACTTCCACATGCTGGTGCAGGCTGACCACATCGGTTGGTGTGCTGATGTATCGGTCGGCCATCTGCGATATGTGTACCAATCCGTCTTGGTGCACGCCTATGTCTACAAACGCACCAAAGTTGGTGATGTTGGTCACAATTCCTGGCAGCACCATTCCTTCTCTCAGGTCGTCTACGGAGTGCACATTAGGGTCGAAGCTGAATTCGGTCAGTTGTTCGCGTGGGTCGCGGCCTGGCTTTTCCAACTCGTTCATAATGTCTTTCAGTGTGGGCAGACCAATGGTAGTGGTGGTGTATTTGTTTAAGTCTACTTTTTGGCGCAATTCTTTTTTGCTGATCAACTCTGGAACGGTTGTTCCTAAGTCTTTGGCCATCTGTTGCACCACGTTGTACGATTCGGGATGGACAGCCGAATTATCGAGTGGATTTTTCGCATCGGGTATGCGCAAGAAGCCCGCACACTGCTCGAATGCCTTGTCGCCAAGGCGTGGCACTTTCTTCAGTTGTGCACGGCTGCTGAACGGACCGTTTTCGGTACGGTAGTTCACGATGTTTTGTGCAAGTTGTGGACCTAAACCAGAAATGTAGGTCAGCAAGTGCTTGCTGGCGGTGTTCACGTTCACACCCACCTGGTTTACGCACGATACAACGGTGTTGTCGAGGGCTTTTTTCAGTTTACCTTGGTCTACGTCGTGCTGGTATTGGCCTACGCCTATTGCTTTAGGGTCAATTTTTACCAGTTCTGCCAGTGGGTCTATAAGACGTCTGCCAATAGATACGGCTCCCCTTACGGTTACATCTTCTTCGGGGAACTCTTCCCGGGCTACAGCCGATGCTGAGTAGACCGATGCTCCGTCTTCGCTTACGGTGTATATTTGTACGGGATGGTCAAATTTCAAATCTCGCACAAATTGCTCTGTCTCACGACTGGCGGTCCCGTTCCCAATAGAAATGGCTTCTATTTGGTGTTTCTTAACCAAATGCTCTATGCAGGCTGCGGCCTCTGCGGTTTTGTTGTGGGGGGCATGCGGGTAGATGACGTCGTGGTGCTTCAGCTCGCCTTGTGCGTCAAGGCAGACTACTTTGCAACCTGTCCTGAATCCGGGGTCTAGGGCCAATACGCGTTTTTGCCCCAATGGGGCTGCAAGTAGCAGCTGGCGCAGGTTTTCGGCAAATACCCCGATGGCTTCCTCGTCGGCTTTCTCTTTGCTGCTGGCCGAAAATTCTGTCTGTATGGCAGGTTTCAGCAGACGCTTGTAGCTGTCGGCTACAGCATCGGCAACCAGCCCGGCTGTACCGCCCCTTCCTTTTACGAAAAGTTGCGATATGCGTTCCAGACTGTCTTCGTCGTCTTCCGGACCGATGTCTATCCGCAACCATCCTTCGGCTTCTCCACGGCGCATGGCCAACAAGCGGTGCGAGGTGCAGCGGCGCAGCGGTTCGCTGAAGTCGAAGTAGTCGCTGAATTTTTGGGCTTCTTCCTCTTTTCCCTTCACCACCTTGCTGCTGATGACGGCTGTGCGTTCCATGGTCCGGCGCATACGGTTGCGTGCACCCTCACTTTCTGAAACCCACTCGGCTATAATGTCCTGGGCTCCTTTAAGGGCTTCGTCAGTATTGGCTACGCCCTCTTTCACGTAGCGTGCTGCCAGTGTGTCGGGTTGGTCGGTGGCAATCTGCATCATCAGGCGTTTGGCCAGTGGCTCCAATCCTTTTTGGCGGGCCACTTCGGCGCGTGTGCGCTTCTTGGGTTTGTAGGGAAGGTAAAGGTCTTCAAGAGCGCTGCTCTCCCAGCAGTCCGAAATTTTCTGTTTCAACTCTGGCGTGAGTTTTCCTTGTCCCTCGATTGTCGATAGAATGGTTTCTTTGCGTTTCTGCAGTTCAACGTATTTCTCGTTTTGCTCTTGTATGGCCTGTATCTGGACTTCGTCGAGCGAGCCTGTCATCTCTTTCCTGTAACGCGCAATGAAGGGAACTGTGGCTCCTTCTTCAAGCAGTTTTAAGGTTGCGCTCACTTGGCGCTCTGGCAGGTTAAGGGCTTTTGATATAAGGTTGCTTAGCATGGGTGTCTCTGCTTTTTTTGTTTATTTTACTACTTGAATCAGTAGGGTTATCTTTGAACAATAATAGAAACCAAAGTCGTTGCGGTTGAACACGCTTTCTTCTATCACGCTGTTCTTCCTTGGCAACTTGCCTTTGTAGACGGGTTTGCCGTCGAATATGACGGTTACCGGGCTGTCGAGGTCGACCATCTTGTCGTTCAGCCAGATGTTCAATTCGGGGTAGTTGCATTTCGATACCCTGATGATGTTTTCGTCTATCTCTGCGGTCACTTTGTCGCCGGGCTGTGGGGTGACGGTTGCTGGTACCGACAGCCAATAGTGGCTGTGCGTTACGTTTTCTCCTTGTTGCCAAACTACTTTCGGAGGTGTCGTGTTACGGGTGAACTGTTGCAACCAGTCTAGTGATTTCCTTTCTTCCTCTTCCAACTGTTTCCCTTTGTTCCCCGTCGAACTGCATTGGTGCTTGTAGCCGTCGGCGTCGTTTTCCTGCAGTTTGTCCATTTCTCTGCAGAGCTTGGCTGTTTCAATGCGGGCGGTGTCGTTTCCTCCGTCCTCTACGGTTAACACCATTACAGGGGCGTTCCTCAGGTTTTCTATATTTAAGTGCTCCAAATGTCCGCCTGTTGTGGCAATAGCTGCCCAGTGGTCAGGTTGTCTTGTGGCTATGTGCCATACACCGTCGCCTCCTGTACTGCTTCCTATCAGGTACACGCGGTTCGGATTGCCGCCCTGGTTCATAACGGCTAGGTTCACCATGGTGTGCAGCATACTGTCTAATTCGGGCTTTTGCCAGGTGTCGTTGGCGTTTTGTGGCGCGCGTGGGGTTATATAGATGCAACTGGCAGGTAAAGACTGGTCGTAGCGGTGTTGCTGCTTTTGGTATTGCTCGTCGTTGGCTGTGGCTGTTGAACCGGCAATATCGTGCAGCGATACAAAAATGGGGTAGCCGTCGGCTGGTCGTTCTCCGATGATGCGGCTACTGAAAGGCATTCTCAAACTGTCTTTCTGTATCAAATGGTCGTCCCATGCCTGTCCGTATTGTGACGAATAGGCTTGTTTGCTGATGTTCCTCAGAGTGTCGGCAAAGGCTTCGGCCTCGGTGCGGCTAAGAGATGTCTTCGATGAGGGTACTTTCGCCGATACCAGGGTGACGGCGTCGGTGGTCACTGCTTTTGTTGCGTTTATTCCGATAAGGCACACGAGTGCCACCGAGTATATTTTGTTCATGCTGTTCTTGTTTGTAATGTCCTTCCCTTTAACCGCAGAGGGCGTATAGGTCTCCTCGTGGGTTGATTACCATGACTGGTACTGCACATTGGTTAATGACTTTTCGCTCTTTCGGACCGAATATGATGTCGTCTAGACCATAGTCTCGCGAGGCCGATATTATCAGCAAGCATGCTCCTATGCTGGGTGCCAGTTGTGCGGCTTCCAACTCTACTTTGAAACTGTCTTTAGTGGCTGTGATTTCTTGATGCTTGATGTCCGATTTCTCGATCAATGTTCGTATGGCGTCGGTGTTCTGACGGGCTTTGCTACCATAATCTTTTGCGGGCATCAGCAAAATTTCAGCGTCGAAAAAGAGACCAAAACTGTTGCTGAACGGACCTTTCTCCCGTTCTTCCAACAAGAAGCCCACGGGTACCAGTATGCGGTTGAACGCAATCTCTTGCCCTTCGCGTACAAAAAAGTAGGGTATTCGCAGACTTCTGCTGATGTCTAACAGTTTTTGCACATTGTTGAACGGACGCTCTTTTTCGTTTAATTCAAATATCAGCATCGAGGCCTCTGTGGCTTCTATGGTTTCTGTAAAGTCTTCTTGTGGGGTCATCACCTTGTAGGTCAGTTCCACTTCTTCGGGGCATTCTGCCTTATGTTCGTCAACCCATGCGCTAAACGCGTTTTCGTAGGCTGGGGTATCGAGGGCCTTTTTCCCGAAGCAGATGCCGAGGAAGCATATATCTTTGCGGTAGGCTTTCGCCAATTGCTTGGCCATCTCGAAACCGGTTGTAGGGAAAAAACTTGGGCATGCTGCCACAAATATCTGTTGCTTGAATGTTTCCGACATGGTGTTTTCTTGTTGAATGGTTATTTGTTTTGTTTTTCCTTAAAGGCTTGGGCTTCTTCCTCATTTTTGAACACCTCTTTCACTTCAATGGTGAAGACTAGGGCCGAGTTGGCTGGAATCGGGCCCATGGCTTGTTCGCCGTAGACCAATTCCGATGGTATCAGGAAGATGGCTTTTGCTCCTTTCTTCATATGGCTGAGGGCTTGCGCGAAACCTGGTATGAGCTGGTTGAGTGGGAACAGGGCCGGACTTCTGTCGGCTGTGCTGTCAAATACACTGTCGTTGGCGGCCAGTTTGCCTTCATAATCCACGTAGATGTAGTCGGTCAGCTTTATTGAATCTCCTGTACCTTCGGTAATGGATTTCATTCTTACGGTTGGACCATCGTAGTCGCTCATTCTTGGGTCGTTGGGTTTGCCCAAGTCTTTGAAGCCCATGGCCTCATATTTTTTTGCCATCTGGTTATAGGCCTCGGTTGCTGCTTTCTGTCTTTCTGCCTGTCTTGTTTGGAAATACTCGCTGGCAACCTTGCGCATCGTGTCCTCGTTGATGGCCAGTTTGTCATTCAAGGCATCGACAAAACCCTTTATGATGGCTTCTTTCCTGATGTCGCTTTTTTCATCCAATTGCATTTGTCTGATTATACCCTGCAAATCTTGTGCGAGACCTGAACCAATAAAATAATTGAAGGTGTCTACTTTTGTTAGTATTATGGCGGGTTCTTTTGCCTTTTTTGCGTAGCAGGTCATGGTTCCGAGTGCCATACTGCAGAGCGCGATGGCGGCAATTCTTTTTATTGTCATATTGTTTAAGAACATTGAGGGTGAGAGTTATGCTTTTTTGTTACTGACCAAAAGCAAAAATAGCAATTATTCGGTAAGCTTCCTATGGTGAAGACTGCCTTCTTTGGTAGAATGTGCATTTTTACCGTTCTATCTGGTCATTGGTGTACACTAACCCTCTGACTGCTGCTGTTGGTTGCTAACTTGGGAGCGTAGAGGCTTTGAAGAACAAGCAGATAGTTCGATGGCTGACGAGCCTGCATAGTCTTCCAACCTCACGCGAAAGTAGTAGTTGCAAGTGAGGGCAATGGCATTGTTAGAGAGAATAGCAAGAGTCTATCAAAAAAGGTTGTTTTGTTTCGTTAAACAATAGGATTGATATACACCATTCTTGAAAGCGTATGGGTTGGCTTTTTTGTTTGTAAATGATTATTTGTTATATTTGAGACTATAAATGACAAAATCGATGTTTACGATTATTTGCTGTTTTCGATTCTTAAAATATAAAGTAGATGTTTACAGTTGAATTAATTCCGCTTATGGAAGAAGACAGGGAACAATTCATTCTCGACAATCAAGAAGCTTTCAAATATGGGGCGATGGAAGAGTTTGGAAGAAGAAATGATGATTCTGAAGCTGATGGCGAGATTATTTCTAGAGGTACGATCAATGAATGTATTGATGGACCTAATGCTAAAACATTTCGCATCGTAGCAGATGGTATGGTTGCCGGTGGTATTATTTTGTCGGTTGATGAAGAGAAGAGACACGGAGAATTGGAAATACTTTTTGTTTCACCTAAAATTCATGGTAAAGGTATTGGACAGGCAACGTGGACTGAGGTGGAACGCATGTACCCCAATATTGACGTATGGGAAACGATGACACCCTATTTCGAAACTAGGAATATTCATTTTTATGTGAACAAACTGGGATTTCACATTGTGGAGTTTTTCAATAAGAAACATGTAGATCCACGGATGCCCGACCACTATGAAGATGGCGATGGCATGTTTAGGTTTGAAAAGACGATAAAACGCTGATTATTAGTTTTAATCTTATTCCACTATAAATATTTTTTTAATTTTTTAATCAAATTTGAATGAAGAAGTTGTCTTTCATAGCTTTATCTGTTTGGTTCCATCTTTTAGCAATAGGAAACAATCAAACTCAGGCATCATATTCGTCATCGGCTTTTGGATTGTATGACGATTATTATGAAAGTTTAGAATTTGAGTTGACAGAATCATACGATCTGACATGTAAATATTTTTATTGTTTCGATAGCAGTGATTTAGATTCGATGAATTTTGAAAGAGAAGAGGATAAAGAAGAGTATTTACATGAAGTGGCAGAAGACGAGAATACTCCCAATAAAACATTTATATTGTCAACATTCCATGATTCGGTAACCAACTTGGACATGATTTCTATTTATAAGATTTCAGGTCATTGGGCTCAACCTGTTATGGATTCAATATGTTGTGTGCTCGAGAATGACAAAAAGGTATGGATACATGCTTATGTCGAAAAACGAGATATAATGGATTATGGAGTCAAAGATACTTCAGAATATGAACTAATAGAACATTATTGTTATTATGATGCACAAGAGAATCCATTAAGGTGCAGAGAGAGACGTGTCAAAGGTTTTTTATCTCAAGAGGATTCCTTAAAAAAGGTTTTTACAAAACTTCCAATCTGTGAATCCAACTGTAAGGATGATGATGTAAGGGAGATTTTGTGGATAGTAGATAGTACATTGTCTGAATTGGAAAATTTGAAAAAAGAGAAGAGGTGATAGGTTTATATTTGTGTATATGATGTTTACAAGTTGATTGATTTTTACTTGAACGCTTCCCCCATTCTTATCAAAAATAAAAACTCCCCAACCGTTGTGGTAGGGGAGTTTATATTGTCTTTTCGGGTTGTTTCCCGCTTATTTCGCAGCTGGAGCCTGTGGATTAACCAACTCAGGGTGAAGCTTCTCCATAAACTTTCTAGCCTCGTCGTCACTCTTGAAGATATCTTTGATTTCTACAGTGAACACAAGGGCTGAGTTTGCAGGGATCTTTCCGCTTTCACGTGGACCGTAACCCAAATCAGATGGGATAAGGAACGATGCCTTTGAACCTTTCTTCAACTGGCAGAGTGCCTGTGCAAAACCAGGAATGACACGCATAGGGGAAAGAAGCGCAGGCTCTTTATCTTTAGTAGTGTCGAATATGGTATCGTTTGCTGCAAGCTTGCCTTCGTAGTCCATATAGGCGAAGTCGGTCATCTTGATGTTATCGCCGTTTCCTTCTTCAATCACCTTCATCCATACAGTAGGACCGTCGTAGCCCTGCATCCTTTCATCTGTTGGCTTGCCAAGGTCTTTGTAGCCGTCTGCCTCATATTTTTTTGCAATTTCTGCGAATGCTTTGGCAGTTGCTTCTTTCTGCTTGTCCATCTGGGTGCGGAAGAAGTTGTCAGCCGACATTCTCATAGCGTCTTCACTCATGGTGCTGTCGCCATAGAGGGCTTCTGCAAAACCTTTTATAATGGCTTCTTTCTTCATGATGGCTTCTTTGTCGCCAAGTGGCATCTGGCTCATCTGGTCAAGTAGGCCCTTGCCATAGTTATAGCCGAGGGCGTAGTTGAATGTGTCTTGTGCCGTTGCTACTTTGCCGCCTTTTGCGGCGCTCTTAATGTCGCCATTGCAGGCGGTGGTCATCAATGCAGCACAACCGAATGCGAATGCTGCAACCTTTGTTAATTTCATTTTATTTGTTCTTTTTTAGGATATTTCATTTTTTTAGTGAATGCTAACTACCACCTTGTGGTTCGTTCGTGCCCTGTTTTATTTTTGGTAAGGCTTGAAACTGAATTTGCTTGGGGGTGGTGTTTGCTGTTTAGGGGCTACTGTCGCTTTGCCAACGTCAACCAGTTCCACTTCGAATATCAATATGGAGTTGGCTGGTATGTTTGGCATAGAGCGTGGCCCATAACCCAGTTCTGGTGGAATGTAGAAGCGGTATTTTGCGCCTACCTTCATCAACTGCAGACCTTCTGTCCACCCTCTGATTACCCGGTTCAACTCAAATTCAATTGGTTGGTCGGTGGTGCCGTCAAATTGCGTGCCGTTGGTTAGTGTGCCTTTGTAGAAGGCTTTCACTTTGTCGGTAGCTCCTGGTGTGGCTCCCGTTCCTTCTTTCAATACTTCGTACTGCAATCCGCTGGCTGTTGTCTTTACCCCGGCTTTTTTCGCGTTATTGGCTAGCCAAATGCCGTTTAGGGCCTTGTCTTTAGCATTCTGCTCTTCCTGAGCACGCTGCATATACATGTTGATGATGGTTGGGGTCTTGCTCGGAGCAATAGCAAGCTTTGTAGTGTCGCTGGTCTTTAATGTGGTGCTCAATGCCTCTGTGAAAAGATCCATATCAACTGAATTTGAACCTCCTGGCAGTGTGAGCAGTTGTTGCTTCAAACCCATACCGACGTTCACTCCCAATGCGTAGCTCGCGCTGTCTTTTGAAGTTTTCAAGCTTCCCTTGCCTGCTGCATGGGCATTGGCCAACGCTGTCAGGCTTGCAACTACTATTATTAGTTTTTTCATCTGATTGTTATTTAGACGGAACTTTTGATATGTGTTTTTTTCATTCAAAAGTTCTGTGCCTTATTTTGCCAAAATTTCTAACAGTTCAACATCGAATATCAAGGTCGAGTTGGGCTGTATCTGCTCGCTTACCTGTTGTTGGCCGTATGCGAGCTCCGATGGTATGTGTAGACGCCATTTTGAACCTACTGGCATCAGTTGTAGCGCTTCTACCCATCCTGGAATGACACCGTTTACAGGAAAGTCTGCAGGTGCTTTGCGGGCGTATGAACTGTCGAACACTTCTCCGTTCAGTAAACGGCCCTCGTAGTGGCAGCGGACGGTGTCGGTTGCCTTGGGTTTGGCTCCTGTTCCTGTGGTAAGAATCTCGTATTGAAGGCCGCTGTTGGTTACAATTACGCCTTCACGCTTCTTGTTTTCGGCCAGATAGGCGTCGCCGGCCTTCTTGTTCATCTCAAATACTTCTGACTGTGCCTTCTGGTAGAAGGTGTTTATTATTTGGTTGGCTTCATTTGCACTTATACGGGTGGTTTCGTTGTTGAACACACTCTTCATGGCTGTCGCGAACTCGTTTACGTCTATGTTCTTGAATACGCCTTTTTTGAAGTCGTTGGCAACCATCATGCCAAGTGCATAACTTAAGTCTTTCATTTTCTTTGTTGTTTCTTATGCAAAAATAATCATTAATTTCTAAAATAGATGTGTCTTAAAGCATTTCTGATATTAGGGCGTCTAAACTGCTTTCATCTGGTGCCCCGGTAATAATCTTTATGCTTGAACCTTTGCAGAACATAAGTGTCGGTATGGAACTTATGTTATAGGCGCGCTGTACGTTTCTCGATTTTTCAAGGTCCATTTTGTAAAACTGCACCTGGCCTTGGTATTTCTTTGCCATCTTGTCCATTATGGGCGACAACATCTTGCATGGTCCGCACCAGGTCGCATATATGTCTACTACGGCTGCTCCCTTGCCTATATACCGGTTCTTGGCGGTGGTGTAGTTGGCCACTAACGAGCCGAATTCTGTCTGGCTGATTTCTCTAACTTTTCCCGTTCCCCAGCCTGATGTCGAGTTAGTTGGTCTCTCGGTATCTTTTTTGTTTTTGCTAACTCCGCGTTCCAAGTTCTTTACTTGTTCGTCTATGCTGAGGGCTGTTTCCTTGTCTGATGCATTTTCAGAAACTGACGTCTCTGTTGTTGCCCCTTCCTCTGATTCATCATCGTCTGAAAAAAGACCTACAACGAAGCATCCGATAAAGTAGATGAGGGCAATATAGATAGCCCATTTTATAATTTTAAACATGATTGGGTTATATTTTTCTTTTCTTCTGCAAATATAACCCTTTTGTGCCAATTCTGAAATGCATAACTCTCATTTCGTTACAATCTGTTCGTTTTCATGCAAAACGTCAATGGCATCTTTTTTCACTTCCTTATCAGTGTGAAGTGCCCGGTAAATATTTTGTCTATCTCTTCACAGTCTACTACATACCAGTAGTCGCAGCTCGGACACGGATGTCCGTTATAGGTGCCGTCCCAACCTTCTGTATTTGGGTTGAACTCTGCCAATTGTCTGCCCCAACGGTCATAGATTCTCACTCTGCTCTTTTGTGTGCTTTCTAGTCCGTACACCTCCCATATATTGTTTATGCCGTCTTGGTTCGGTGTGAAGAAGGTCGGAATTGAAAGGTCTAATTCTTTTTCCATTTTTACTTTGACCGTTGCCGATGTCGATTGACAGCCCATTGTGTCTGTTGCTGTTACGGTGTACACCAGAACCGAGTTAAAATCTTCTGTGAGTGTTGCGGTCAGAACGTCTATGTTTTCCAGCAAGTCGGTTGGTTCCCATACTACTTCGCCGATTGCCCCCGACAGCAGCGGAACATTTATGTTCAGGTCTTTGCCTTCAATTTTTCTAAAGATATTATTTCTCTTGAGTAGAAGTGGTGCGGGTTGTATGGCCTTTATTTCAAGGGCAACAGGACCTGTTATACATTTTGGCGTATAGGTCAAAATGCAGGCTGACACACTGCGCAAAGTCCGATGGGCACAGGGTTTGAGGGTGATTCAAAATTTTGAAGTGCCATTTTAACAATTCGGTTATGGTCTATAGGTCAAAATGCAGGCTGTTTTTTCATTTCTCTATTTGATTATTTTGACGGATATTCTATCTTCGCAAGACAATCCGAAGCGTAACAGGGCTCTGCTGGGGAGCAACTCTGCGAGGAATAGGATTGCGAAGACTAAAAAGCAATGGGAGGTCGGGAATATTGTCCTGCCTCCCTTCTTGCTTTTTAATCTTCCCTATGCCAAGAAAAACCCATTTATGAACCGCATGCGGTTCTCTTCCGACATGCCGCTGTGAACATTGAGATTCTTCTTCAAGTCGGTGAATCTTCCCTCGAGTTTATTGTTTGTTCTTGGCATGCCTTCCACCTCTTCAAATGTGAAAAGGTACGGAAGGTAAAAGTCAATACTTGATTTCGCAGATCTCAATCTCTGATGGGTATAGAACTTCCTGCCGGTTATTTCGTTGACTGTCTTTTCTGCCAGAAAGGATTTCCATCGATTGCACCATTTCCCATATTGTTCAACAAAAAGCTTCTTACTTGCGATCTTCATGCCGTATATAATCTCAAGCAGTTCCGCACCTGCCTGTAACTGAGGATTTTTGGTCAGTTTTCGTCTAACTATCGCAACCATGTGGAATTGGCACATCTGTATCTTGTATTGTGAGAAAACAGAAAATAGAGTCTGTATTCCATCTATTACTATACCTTCAATACGATATCCAGAACTTTCAATATGGTTCACGGCTGTTTGGTAATCAGAAACCCGTTCATGCTTGATGTGTTCCATATACATGACATCGCCAGAGCTTGACTCTATAGCTAGTATTATACCCGAATTTCGCCCAAAATAGGTCGCATCTATATGTATGACGCCATGACCTGCGTACCTGGGTTGGACCCATGTCTTTTTGACGTCGCTTAGCCTTCTTTTTATTGTTGATTCACTTAGACCATATTTAGCCGACAACTCTTTTATGGTCTGCTTCCCTGACATATAGTCACTCCATAATTCGGAGGTCGGAATCGGTTCTTTTCCTACGAATTGGCGACCACAAGACAAACATTTGTATAATTGGACGCCTTTTCTTTTCCCATTCTTTTTTGTTATAGGCGATTTGCACGCTGGACATTTTTTTTATTCATAACACACTTTTCAACATCTCGCAAAACTAGATTTTATGAGACTTCAGA